>NZ_JAVRBR020000057.1:0-33331 GCF_034531165.2 Dendronalium sp. ChiSLP03b
AAGCCTTTCGAGGCTTTAATTTCTAAGTTTTGGCTATAAATTTTAGTTACTGTTAGAAAATAAAGGCTCAAAGCTTGACTCAATCAAAGTTTCAGAATCTTGCTTCGATTATTGTTTTCCGAGAGTGACAGAACAGGGCTAATACTTCAACGGCAGTATTGGGACGATAAATAAAAACTTGGCGTTGTTTTCTGTCAATTAACCACCCAAGTTGTGTCCCATTATCTATATACTCTTGCATTTTGTCTTGCAATATTCGCAAGTTATCACTTTCAGAACGCAATTCAATCACAAACTCAGGGCAAATCGGTGCAAATTTTTTTCGCAGTTCTGATGGTATCGCTTCCCAGCGCGTGCGTTTTATCCACGCTGCATCTGGAGACCTAACAGCACTATTAGGTAAATTAAATCCACCACTAGAACCAAATCCAACACCTGTACCATCTTGCTTTGTCCAAATACCCAACTGGACGATAACATCGAAGTTACGTTGGTCAGTTTCAGAACCAGTAGGGGGCATAATGACTAATTCTCCAGCAGCATTTCGTTCGATGCGAAAATCACGGTTTAACTGACAAAATTCGTAAAACTGGTCATCGGTCATAGCGATCGCAGGTTGCAATTGCAAGACCATTGGTACAATTTCTGTGACTACAGGTAAGTTGGTGGTCATAATTGCTTTTAGAAAACTTCGCCTGTATTCACGATATCTCTTGGTGAAAATTTCAGGAAAGTCATTAATTTTAAATTCCCTCACAAACACTTTTGAGCAGATGCCGTAACCAAAGATTTGCCTGATCCCGATCTGTGAGTTTACTCCAAAGCATGGAAATCATCCACGGTTCAGTTTGCAGAGGAAGTTCAAAAATTTCTAATGTGTCTTGACAAGCAAACGATGTCGCCAGTCGTGATGGAATGGCAGTAATTAGGTCACTTGATGAAATGACTGCTGGCAGTATTAGCAAGTGGGGAGTCGTTAGCACAACTCGCCGCTGGAGATTGTATTGAGCAAGCACCTTGTCCAGTTCTCCAACTTCATCCCGTCGGAGAGTAAAAAGAGCATGAGGAAGCTGAGCAAAGGTTTCCGGTGCGATCGCCTGCTGAGAAATCACAGGATGTCCCTGCCGACAGATGCCTACAAAGTGTTCTGGAAATAATGGAATCTGTATTGTTTGTCTCGGCGGTTCTTGGAAGACACCCAAGGCTAAGTCTATCTCTCGCTGCTCTAACAGTTTTCCAACACAGTCTTTATCAAAGCCAATCAATCTAAAATCAATGCCTGGTGCTGTCTGACGGCAAACTTCCAAAAGCTTGGGCATAACGACGTAGCTGGTATAGTCTGAACTACCAATTGCGAAGGTACGTTTAGAAGTAGCGGGGTCAAAGGTTTGGCTGGTTTCTAGCGTCTGTCGAATTTGCTGTAAGGCAATTGAGATACTAGGAGCAATTTCCATCGCTTTTGCCGTAGGCTGCATTTCTCTACCGATACGGATAAATAACTCATCTTGAAATAGCGATCGCAACCTGCCAAGTGCAGCACTCATAGCTGGTTGTCCTAAATACAGCCGTTGGGCTGCGGCTGTGACACTCCGTTCTTCAAAAAGCGCTTCAAAGGCCACGAGAAGGTTCAAATCAACGGAGGACAAATTTATTAATGACATCAATTAAACATATTACTACAATCAATTTGATTAATTTATAGCACTTCAGTAAAGTAAAATTGAAAGCAGTTTGAAGGTCATAAAAATGACGACTCAACAAAAGATTGCTGTGGTTACAGGCAGCAATCGAGGGCTAGGATATGCAATTTCCCGGAAATTGTCTCAAATCGGTATCCGCGTAATTCTGACGAGTCGCAATCAAACAGATGGTCTTGCTGCTAAGCAGCAGCTTGCTGATGAAGGGCTTGATGTTGACTATCATCTGCTGGATGTCACTAGTGATGGAAATGTGCAGCAGTTTACCGAATGGCTGCGTGAAACCTATGGCAAAGTAGATATTCTGGTGAACAATGCAGGCGTAAATCCTACGCCTAAGTCTGAGGAGTCCAGCTTATTGACTGTGCAACTGGAAACGATGCGATCCACCTTTGAAACTAACATTCTGGCAGTACTCAGAATATCTCAAGCATTAATTCCGTTGATGAAAGCGCAAAACTACGGCCGCATCGTCAATATCTCAACAGAAATGGCATCTCTCACGTCAATTCCCAGCGATTACTACCCTTTAGCACCTTCTTATCGACTGTCGAAGCTGGGAGTAAATGGACTAACAGTCCTTCTTGGCAAGGAACTCCAAGGTACTAATATTCTCGTAAATGCTTATTCTCCAGGTTGGATGAAGACAGACATGGGGGGTGAAAATGCTCCATTTACGGCAGAAGAAGGAGCGGAAACTGCTGTATACTTGGCGACATTGACCGATGGGGGAGCGCAAGGAAAGTTTTTTGCAGAGATGAGAAAATTTGGTGGGCCCGTTCAATTACAGTGGTAGGTCAATTATGGAAAATTCAGCAGGTTTACCCCCGATTTACGCGGATACGGCGATTGATTTAGCACCTGCTAAAATTATTGCCTCGTTCCCCGTCAATACCTTCCTAGAAAATTTGGCGATCGCTCCAGATGGCACAATCTTTGTCACAAACCATGAAATCGGCAAGATTGTTCGCATTACCCCAGATGGCAATCAGCAGATTCATGCCACAGTTGAGGGTAAAGTGAGTGGTCTTGCCTTCACTGACAACGGCGGTTTGGTGGCAACAGGATGGAATGCTGATTCTGTACCAGTGGTTTCTCTTGTTGCCAATGATGGTACAGTAGAAACTTTGTTGACACTGCCAGATGCGATATTTCTCAATGGCATCACTCCTCTTTCTGGTAGTCAGTATTTGACAGCAGATTCCTATCGGGGTGCAATTTGGCTAATTGATGTTGCCCAACGCCGTGGATCGATTTGGTTAGAACATGCTTTGCTGTCTCGTAGCAGTGCTGAAAGTGTATTTCCTGCTGCAAATGGGTTGAAGCGTTTTGGCAACCTACTCTACGTCTCAAATACCGAAAAAATGTTGCTGTTGCGGATTCCTATGAACACCGCAAATGAACCAGGTGAGCCGGAAATCTTTGTTGAGCAGACCAATATTGATGACTTCACGTTTGATGTGGAAGGTAATCTTTACGGAGCTACACACATTTACAACAGTGTAGTACGGATAACACCAGATGGCAGTACAACTATTATTGCTCAAGCCGAACAAGGGGTAATTGGTAGTACAGCAGTGGCTTTTGGTCAAACAGGAAGCGATCGCACTGCAATTTATGTCGTCACTAACGGGGGAATGTTTTTACCTCCTCCTACAGGTGTTGTTCCTGCTAACGTTGTTCGACTTGAAGTCGGGAAAGTTGGATATCCCTTGGGTTGAGCATGACTCAACATACTGCGGTTACGAAAACTTACATTTATTCACCTGATATGGAACAAGAAGATCAATTTGTAACCGTGGTCATTACACAACTTGTCAAACCGGGATGTGAGACTGCTTACGAGGCTTGGTTGAAGGATATTACCAGTGTCGCCAGAACCTATTTTGGTCATTTAGGCACAAATGTAATTCGTCCCCAACCCAGTGTACGACCTGAATATGCGCTTATTTTCAGGTTTAACAGCTATGAAAATTTAAAGGCATGGATGACATCGCGCGATCGCGAGTACTGGCTAACTCAAGCCAGACCTTTGGTCGAATCTGACCCTCAAGTTCAACAACTCAGTGGATTAGAAGCTTGGTTTTCTCTTCCCGGTCAACCATTGAAAACTCCACCGCGCTATAAAACAGCATTACTAACTTGGGCAGTTGTATATGTGTTAATTAATTTGTTGAATACGTTTTTAAGACCGCTGCTTAGCAGTTTACCTCCGTTGATTGCTTCGTTAATCGTCACCATTATTATGGTTGTACTGTTGACCTACGTTATTATGCCTAGAATTAACCGTTTGTTTAGCTCTTGGCTGTATCCCAAATCGCCAAGAGTGTAGCGATTGAAATTATTTAAAACTATCTATAATTTTAGGGGCGATCGCGAAATCACCCCTTTATTCCCCTCATATATAGAATTTACTTGCAGCGCTCTTATTAGGAAGTAATTTACTCTGCAATATTGATTAAACTTTCAACCTCAGAAGTAGCCAATGTTGGTGCTGTAAAAATACGCGAGTACAAACTTGATGGTTGCTGGTGAGCAACAACTGGTAGAACTTGGCGAGCATGAGCTGCTAATTCCACTGTTTTGACATCATAAGTCTGCGTTGCCAATTTGGGATAGAAACCGATACCGATGATTGGCAGCAGCAAACAAGCAGTAATAAACAACTCGCGGGGTTTAACATCTGGTATTACAGCATCTAGGTGTAACTCTTCACTTTGCTTGCCGTAAAATACTTGGCGGAGCATCGATAGTAAGTAAATTGGAGTTAAAATCACGCCAACCGCTGACAACAGGACAACTACAACTTTAAAGCTAGAACTATAAACATCACTGGTGGCAATCCCAAGAAACACCATCAACTCACCAACAAAGCCACTCATTCCTGGTAAAGCAAGAGAAGCCATTGAACCAGCGGTAAACAGAGCAAAGGTTTTGGGCATCACCTTGGCGATACCGCCCATTTTATCCATCATCAGGGTGTGGGTGCGATCGTAAGTTACGCCAGATAAGAAGAATAAGCTAGCGGCAATTAAACCGTGGGAAACCATTTGCAGGACTGCACCGCTAATACCAAGTTCTGTATAAGAAGCAATACCAATTAATACAAACCCCATATGGGCAATTGAAGAATAAGCCAAGCGTCGCTTGAGATTAGTTTGAGCAAAGGCACAGCAAGCACCGTAGACTATGTTAACTACACCCAAGATTGCCAGCACTGGCGCAAAGTAAACATGGGCATTAGGCAACATTTCAACATTGAAGCGGATGAGAGCATAACCACCCATTTTCAATAACACGCCAGCTAAAATCATCGAACCAGGTGCTGATGCTTCACCATGGGCATCAGGTAGCCAAGTGTGCAGAGGGAAAATTGGCAACTTCACGCCGAAGGCAATCAAGAAACCTGCATAAACCAAAAGTTCCAAAGCGTGGGAGTATTGCTTCATTCCCAGAGTTGCCATGTCGAAGGTGACAGTATCTCCAGAGAATGCCATTGCAAAACCCGCAACCAAGATAAATATTGATGCTGCGGCTGTGTAAATAATGAATTTAGTAGCTGCATAGCGGCGCTTCGGCCCTCCCCAGATGGAAATCAGCAGGTAAACGGGTACTAACTCGATTTCCCACATTAGGAAGAACAACAGCAAATCTTGAGCGACAAATACGCCTAACTGGGCGCTGTACATTGCCAGCATCAGACCATAAAACAATCGCGGCTTGTTGGTAACTTTCCAAGCCGCGAAGATTGCGAGGGTATTAATTAAGCCTGTTAGAAGCACCAGGGGCATCGATAAACCATCAACCCCTACAGACCAATTCAAGCCCAACTGCGGTATCCAAGAATATTTTTCTACAAGTTGCAGCGTTGAATTTTGGAAGTCGTAGCTATGCCAAAAGGCATAAATCATTAATGCAAAGTCTGTAAAAGCTACTCCCAAACCATACCAGCGGACTATTTTGCCTTCTTTATCTGGGATTAGGGGGATGGCTAGGGCAGCCATCAAGGGCAAGAGAATTATAGCTGTTAGCCAAGGAAATTCAGTAGGAATCATCACTTATGACAATCATTTTTCATTTTTACTTTTAATTACATTATATTAAGGAGTTCATACTTTTGTAAACGCGATCTATCTCTAAAAGCTGAAAATTTAAATATTGATTAGGCATAAATGCTCAGCAAATGTCAAAAATTGAGTAATTTTAGGAATAAATACTCATTAAATTTTAGTGTATTACTATTGTAAATGTAAACTTATGCAAAGCAAACAAAAAACGGTAGCTTACACCACCGTCATAAGTTGTAATTTTGCTTCGCTATGAAGGCATAACTGTATTAAGAACTTTAAGCTAAACCGTTAAACGATGCGATTGACAATTGTCCAGACTTCCCCATCCGATCGCACGTGAGGAACTGATATTGTCTTGAATCCAGTGATAAAAGGCTTGTAATACACTTGCCAATAGATAGGACTGAGACGATCGGCACAAGCTTTGAGTAGGCGAATTTCTGTGGCTAGTTCTGCTGCCAGTTGATTAATGCGTTGGGCGTGAACCTCAGCCACTTTTTTGGCTTCCTCTAGCTGTTGCTGTTGGGTAAGCTGTTTTGATTCAATTTGCCAACGCCCTAGTTCAGCTTGTTTCTGCTGTAACTGCACTTCTAGCGCCGCGATCGCATCTTCAATGCCTTTAAGTTCAACAGCTAATTGCGGATTTTCCCTGGCGTGGCGGCGGTAAGCTTCAACTATGGCCAGAGGTGAATCATCCTCGCTAGGTATCACATTATTAATAGTGAGGGTAGAGCGTTCTTGCTGAAGAACTTGAATTTGAGACTTCAGCGCTGTTATTTCTGCATGAATTTGGTCTATCATTCCGGTTTATCCTTCGTGAAAGCTGCTTGCGCCTTGGGTATCAACAGAAAGCGATCGCACAGTGGCTGTAATTCCTGCTTCTTGCCAAGCTGCTGCCATTGCCATTTCTGTTGCTTTTGAGTTTCCAGGATCTGCTAAAGCTAACAATGTCGGCCCAGCACCACTAATCACCATGCCATAAGCACCAGCAGCAATTGTCGCCGCATTGACAGCATCGTAACCAGGAATTAGAGCTTTACGATAAGGCTGATGCAACCTATCTTGTAAAGCCGTCCTTAACCATTCTCCCTTGCCAGTTTCCAAACCGCGCAATAATAAGCCCAGATGCGCCGTATTAAAAATTGCATCGGCACGACTCACCTCAGTTGGCAGCACCCGTCGCGCCTCCTTAGTGGAAAGTTCAAAATCAGGAATTGCCACCACTGGCACAATATCCCCATGCCAGGGAATATCACAAATCTCCCAACCTGTTTCACTGGTAGCAGCAAGACGACATCCCCCCAGTAAAGCTGGAACTACATTATCAGGATGTCCTTCCATAGCGATCGCTAATTCCATCACTTGCAGCTGAGACAGAGTAGCACCCGCTAGTTGATTAGCACCAACTAAGCCACCGACAATTGCCGTCGCCGAACTACCCAAACCCCTCGCCAGTGGTACACCCAACTGAATCTCAATTTTCACTGACGGCGGCGTTTGCTCTATATATTGATATAACTGCACAAATGCCTGATAGAGCAAATTACTCTCATCAGTTTGCACTCGTTCAGCTTCTGCGCCTGCGACATGAATAATTAACCCGCCTTCTTGCAGACGAGTGAACTTGAACTCGTTGTACAGCGTTAAAGCTGCGCCAATGCAATCAAAACCAGGCCCCAAATTAGCAGTTGTGGCGGGAACGGTAACAGTAACACCGGAAACAACAGACATCTGCAAATACTCTACTAACCAATCAACCAGCATCCCATGTTAACGATTAATTTGTTCATGAAGGTTGCCAATTATTTGTGAGTCATAGTTAATCAACAATTGAAGTATTTACTTTATTCTTAATAATTTTTTCATATTTAATTTAAATATTATTAAAAATACTGTTAAGATAAACATATATAACTAATTTTTATATTAAAAAAATTGAATATGGATTATTTACAACGTTGGGAGGAATATGCTCCTGAAGCATACGATGCTATTCGCTGTAATGCTGATGATGTGTTAGAAATTGCACAGAACACAGGTTGGGCAGAGTTTCGCATAAAACGAATCAAAGACCATCTATTCTATCGTCAGCACCAGTTAGATGATAGATTGGGTCGCTTTGACCCCGATCCAGATATAGCTGATGCTTGGATTAAGTTACAGCAAGGTAATTTTAATCAGGAAGATTTACGCTTACTTGAACATGAATACTTCGAGTCGCGCTTTGAGGGTATTTTTCACACTGATTACCGTACTGCTCATGAAGCAACTGAAGGTTCTGGCCGCGTGTGGAGTCCACCAACAACATAAAAATGTATATCAAATGAGTTACAAATGAAGTAAACAACACTTATAGACAGCTTTATGCGTTATGGCTTTTTACATATTGATTCTAAAAGACAAGGAGGATGAAAAGGGTGTTACTTACCGCTTCGGGCCAAATGAAGATCGTTTAGGATCTTTGTGGCTAGATAAATCTAGTGGAGAAGTTAAGGAACTTCAACAAACACCTGCTGACAACTCGCAGAGATTTTTCCAAGGGGCGGCAGTAAAAGTTCGGCAACACTGGAAAAAAGGATTGTTTCCTGAAAAAACATGCTGGGCATCCTGATAATGATTTGGTATTGATAGCCTGCCCATAGTGATAGGCTATCAATACTCTGCTCTTTCTCAAAAAGATACTTAGAAGTTCTCGAAGCTTGCGTTGGCGCAGCCCGTCGCAGGCATCGCACCCTTCATCTTATCCAATACCTCATCCACAGATATAGCGCCCAACTCACCAGAAGCACGGGTACGGATACTCAAAGTATTGGTTTCCACTTCCTTAGCTCCAATAACTGCCATTACTGGTATTTTATCTTTCTCTGCATTGCGGATGAGTTTACCCAAGCGATCGCTTTATTTATGAAACAAAATTTTGCTACTAAAGGGCAAAAAACCTAATTTGCTCCAAAATAAAGTAAATCATGTTATTTGCTGTGTCTTAGGACAATAAGGCACAAAACTATGAATAAATTCTTTTCAACTCTAACCCTAACAACAGGTATAGCTTTAAGCATCGCACTGACGAGAATAACTCCCGCTCAAGCTGTGACATTTGACTTTGGCTGGAATGGTAATGGGGGTTATTCGGCTAAAGGTTCATTTAGTTATGACGAGAACACAGCCCCAGCAATTTTTGCAGAAAATAATGGGCTTGGGGCAACTAATATTTTACAGTCACTCAATGTTTCTTTCTTTGACCCTCGAAATAATCTTATCGCCGCTTACGACAATGTTGTAGATGGTATCTCAACTGGTCAATATTTCAAATTCAACTTCAACACAACCACGCAAGAAATCTTTGGATCTATAGATTTAGGAGGTGAAGTGGCAGGCGATACTTATTTATCAGGTACAGTTAATACCAATTTGTCACTCTATCAAGTTCCTCAATCTGGTTCTGATTTAGTAATAGATAGTAGTTCAGGATTTATTGCTATTAAAACAGTACCCGAACCTAATTCTATTTTGAGTCTTGTGGTCTTGAGTGCGGTAGGAATCATGTTCCGAATCAAGTGACAACTAAAGCACTAATATCAAAAAAATTTGTAGGGTGAGCTAATATTTCCGCACTCTACGGGTCTACGCATATACGCACTATCCCACAGATAAAAGCAAAATCAGTTATGAATTATCAGGGTAAAATCCTCTGGCTCACTGGGTTAAGTGGGGCGGGTAAAACAACGATCGCTAAAGGTGTCGCTCAAGAACTGCGATCGCGGGGTTGCTTAGTAGAATTGCTTGATGGTGATGTTGTTCGCACCCATTTATCTCAGGGACTTGGATTTAGTAAGGAAGACCGAGATATAAATGTCCGTCGGATTGGTTTTGTTGCAGACTTGCTCAGTCGCAATGGAGTAATAGCGATCGCAGCAGTAATTAGCCCCTATCGAGAAATTCGAGAAAAACTAAAACAGACAACTACCAACTTTGTAGAAATTTACGTTCAGGCTCCGTTGGCAGTTTGTAAAAGCCGCGATGTTAAGGGACTTTATGCTAAAGCTAGGGCAGGGGAAATCCAAAATTTCACTGGCATCTCTGACCCATACGAAGAGCCTCTAAATCCAGAGGTTATTTGTTCTACCAATCAATTCACTATCCAACAATGCGTTCAGCAAGTAGTTAGCTACTTAGAGTCCCAAGACTACATTCCAGTCTGCCCTTCCAAAGTTGAAATGTTAACTGTTGAACGCCAGTCGCTACCCTACGGGAACGCTAAGAGCGAACAAGTTGGGAAACCCGCTTACAGCGCTGGCTCCTGTTGATTATCAACAAATTTAAGTATGTAATTTTGTAGGATGGGCATTGCCCACCCTACTTTTTACTAGAAGTTCTCGAACTTAGCGATCGCATCCTTCATCTTATTCAATACCTCATCCACAGATACAGCACCCAACTCCCCAGAGGCGCGGGTACGAATACTCAAGGTGTTGGTTTCCACTTCCTTGGCTCCCACTACTGCCATCACAGGTATTTTATCTTTCTCTGCATTGCGGATGAGTTTACCCAAGCGATCGCCACTAGTATCGACCTCTGCACGGATACCCAAATCTCTCATCTTCACTGCTACATCTTTTGTAAAGTCTAGCTGTGCTTCACCCACTGGCAGCAATCTGGCTTGGATTGGTGCTAACCATAACGGAAAATCGCCCGCATACTCTTCAATCAAGATGCCAATCAGTCGTTCTAAGGAACCAAAAGGCGCACGGTGAATCATTACTGGGCGTTTGCGAGAACCATCCTCAGCAACATATTCTAATTCAAAGCGTTCTGGCAAGTTGTAATCTACTTGCACGGTTCCTAGTTGCCACTCCCGTTCCAGGGCATCGCTGAAAATAAAGTCGAGTTTGGGACCATAAAACGCCGCTTCCCCAATTCCCTCAAAATGTTCCATTCCCAATTGTTCCACCGCCCGACGAATCGCACCTTGGGCTTTTTCCCAAGCTTCATCAGAACCGATGTATTTATCACTAGTCGGATCGCGGAAACTCAGTCTAGCTTTAAAGTTCTTCAGTTGCAGTTTATTAAACACCGACAAAATCAAATCCACAACATTGAGGAATTCGCTGTCTAGCTGTTCTGGAGTGACGAAGAGGTGAGAATCATCCACAGTAAAACCGCGCACCCGTGTTAAACCGCCCAATTCCCCCGATTGTTCGTAGCGATAAACAGTGCCAAATTCTGCCAAGCGCATTGGTAGTTCCCGATAGGAACGCAACTCACTTTTATATATTTGGATGTGGAAAGGGCAATTCATCGGCTTGAGGACAAAGCCTTGTTCTATGGCAGCAGCTTCCTCATCCTCTGCCATGAGGGGGAACATATCTTCTTTGTATTTTTGCCAGTGTCCAGAAGTTTTAAATAAATCTACTCTGGCAATGTGGGGCGTTACCACAGGTAAATAACCCCGTTTCAGTTGTTCCTGCTTGAGGAAGTCTTCTAAAAGACTCCGCAACAGAGTACCTTTTGGTGTCCACAGGGGTAAACCCGGTCCCACTTGCTCGGAAAATATAAATAATCCTAGTTCTTTACCTAGTTTACGGTGATCTCGCCGCAGCGCTTCTTCTTTGCGTCGCTTATACTCAGCAAGTTGTTCGGGACTTTCCCAAGCAGTGGCATAAATGCGTTGCAACTGGGCTTTGGTTTCATCTCCACGCCAATAAGCACCAGCAACACTTTCTAATTCAATTGCTTTAGGGTTTAATTCACTAGTATTTTCGATATGCGGTCCAGCACACAAATCCCACCATTCATTCCCTAGGTGGTAAATGGTAATTGGTTCTTCTTTAATGTCTGCTAGGATTTCTAGCTTATAAGGTTCTTTAATTTCCCGAATCCGACGTTCGGCTTCTTCTCGGCTAACTTCTTCCCGAATTACTGGCAATTTGCGATTGATAATCTTTACCATCTCTTTCTGGATGGCTTTTAGATCCTTATCACTAAATGGTTCTGGATTGTCAAAGTCATAATAAAATCCATTTTCAATCCAAGGACCGATGGTAACTTGCGCCTTAGGAAACAGCTTTTGTACTGCCATCGCCATTACATGGGAAGCGGTATGGCGAATCTTTTTTAACTTCTCTGATTCGCTGGTACGCGGTAAATACATTTTTTCAGGTTGTTGTGACTGATTGGTAGCTTGATTAGGCGACATCGACTGCTGAACCATTAGCGAAGTGATTGCAAAAGTAATTTATCAGTTGGCGTTCTGAAAAATCTACCCAAATCTAGCAGGGCGTTACGATCTGTGGACTTCTTCAACTATAACGACTTTCATTCCTGCCAATTGAGCTTTCTATTTTAACTGTTGAATTTATATGTGGTGGATGAGGGACACCAACTTTATCTTCTTCTAAGAGGCTTTTTGCGTCCCCCTTCGGGTGACGCTCTCTACGAGACGCTGCGCGAACGCAAGCTCGCTAACGGAAGTTTGGACTCGACGGGAACCGGAGCCACTCCGGTCTTGGGGGTTTCACGCCACTTTCTACCCTGCGGGAAGGCGTTCCGCCTACAACGGGGGAACCTCCTTCGGGTGATGTTCGCAGGCTTGCTAACGCTGCGCTAACACAGTCGCCTGCGGAGGGAAACCCTCCTGGCAACTTCTCTCCGCAGCGCTGATTCACCGCAACGGAGTGGCTCCCCAATTGTAGAAAGTGGCATCCAAGACTCCAACTTCCTCACCGCGTTTTTTCATTGAAGTATATATAGATACTTTTGTAACGATTGTGACAGATTTTCTTAAAAATCTTTCCTACGAAAGAGCTAATAATAATATTAAGAATTGTAAATTACGTTAATATTGACTAAGAAAGTTAAATTATGCTTCTCATTTATGCGAGACTCAAACTTACCGGGGCCCGATCTGCTGAAAACGGTTTTAGAACCTCTGCTAGAAGATTTTCAGTATTGGTTTTCGCGATCGCGTAAATTTCTGGAAACAGAGCAACTCTCATTTATGAGTGAACAAGAGCAATCTGACTTGCTAGGACGAATTAAGCAAGCGCAACAAGAACTAAACATTGCGAAGATGCTGTTTACTGCGACTGATGCACAAGTTGGAATTGATATGGCAACATTAATGCCCTGGCATCAATTAGTACAAGAATGTTGGAGTGTGGCAATGCGCTTCCGTTCTCAGCAGGCGGATGGGCACGAGCAAGACAGTAAATAAGTTACGTTGATAGTACAAAATCCTTAACATTATTTTTATTAACAAATAATGTATCCTATGCTACCGTTATTTGAATAACGGTTGAAAGTTTTCCAATATAACATAAGGCTCGTTAAAAGTGCGTTAAATATTTGCGATCGCCGCAAGTAACAGAATCGGCGAATCAAAGCGTTACAGTATAAAGTTTTAAAATTTGCTGCCCTGGAGGAAAAACCGATGTTACATCTACTTTACATTCTTGCTTTTACAATTTTGGCGCTCATAGCTGTTGCTAACTTAATTCGTAACCTGATTATGTTCAGTTTTGATCGAGAGCGTCCTTATCCTGGCAAACCTTCATCAATGGGTAATCAGGGGAATTTTGGTTATTTCTCATCAAAAGGACAGTACATACCCCATCCAGAGTTGTTGGATAACGCAGGTAACTTAATTAAAGAACCTTTGTTAGTTATGCGTTCAATTAACGTCGAAGATGCCCGCCAACACTTAGATGCGCTTTATGAAGCTTCTCCAGGCCATAAAAGTGAAAATTCAGAGGAAGCATAAATAAAGTTAGGAGGGGCGCAAGGTCTTGCGCCCGTATAAATAGAGTGATGAGTTAAAAATTACGACCTTATTGATAGTGAAATTATTAGTCGCCATTGAACTGTTCCGTGATGCCATTAGGCGCTCAGTGAAAGCAGCTATTTAAAATTATTTATCAAAATAAAAATATTTTGGAAAGTTAAAAGTCAAAGTTGTGAGTCAGGAGTGGTAATTAATTACCCACTCCTTAATTTCTCTAAGCTTCGATAACCACTCTAAGGTTGCCACGTTTTTTCGCAACGCGGCAAGCAGTTGTACTACCAGAACGCTCAAATTCTAAATCGAGGATGGTAGGGCCGACTCGCAAATTGTGCAATGACAGACGATTAATTGACTCTGGCAAAGCGGGGTCAATAATTCGCAAGCAGTTATTTTGAGCGTCAGGCACTAAGTTGACGATCATTTGTAGTAATTGAAAAATACTGCCAGTAGCCCAAGCCTGAGGCGTACAAGCAACCGGATACTGTACGGGAGCGTTATCACCATTACGTTCGTACCCGCAAAACAACTCTGGGGGACGTTGATAAGGTTGTTGTTGGGTCATATCAAACAAGCCTTGGAAGAGCTCTAGGGCTTGGTCGATTAGACCTAGCGATCGCAACCCCATGGCAATGAGAGCATTATCGTGGGGCCAAACTGAACCAACATGATAGCCCATAGGATTATAAGCTGGTGATAAACTGCTTAAGGTACGAATGCCCCAACCATTAAACATATCTGGTGCCCGCAACCGCTCTGCGACACTATAAGCTTTTTCGGGGGTAAAAATGCCCAAATGGAGACAGTGCCCGGGATTGGATGTAATACTCTCGACTTGTTTGCCATTTCCATCCAAAGCCAAAGCACAGAAATCCTGGTCTTCAATCCAAAAATCTCGATTAAAACGCACCTTGAGATTTCTTGCTTCTTCTTGCCAGCGGTCGGATAAGTCGAGCCGTTTCTTCATCCTGGCAATTTCTGCCAGACGCATTTTCGCTGCATAAACGTAAGCTTGGACTTCACACAAAGCGATCGGGCCGTTAGCTAGTTCTCCCTTGCGGTCTACAATACAGTCACCAGAGTCTTTCCACCCCTGGTTATCCAAACCCCGTTTCGATTTTCGGTAATAAGTCAGATAGCCAGTTTGTTTGGTATTGCGATCGATCCACTCCATTGCTGCCAGAGCATTCGGCCAAAGTTGTTCTAGGGTTTCTCCATCGTGAGTCCAAGCGTAGTATTCAGCATACAGCATTAACCATAGGGGAGTGGCATCGACTGTACCGTAGTAGGGTGTATGAGGAATTTCTTGACAACGAGCCATTTCCCCTAAGCGCAACTCATGCAAAATCTTGCCTAGTTCTTCTTCGCGCCAGTCGTCTTCATTTTTGCCTTGGTATGCTGCCAGTAGCATCAAGGTTTCTTTGGCAATTTGCGAGTTTAACATCAGAGTTTGGGAAGCTGTAATCAACGAATCACGCCCAAACAAAGCCGAAAACCAAGGAACTCCGGCCGAAACAGTCTTATACTTGCCAAAAGATTGACGCAACAAATACATATCTTGCTCAGCCCGCTCAATCACTCGATTGAAGATGCTTTTATCTGAACTGATGCGTGTAATTTGTTGTACCCAATGTTGCTCTTCCATCAACTCAGCAGCTTTGGCTTGTCCGAGGGTAAATGCTGCGCTGACAGTGGAACTGGATGTGTTGTTAGTAAACATGTTCATCCGATAGCCTAGCTTTTGAGTTTCATGAGAAGCCAACTCTAAGCGCCAAACTGCTGTGTAACCTTTGAAATAGTCTGGTTGGCGATGTTGAAATTGAATACGTGATTCCATCACCAAGCCATCTAGACCTTGATAGGCTAATGTCAAGAATTCAGGTGGCTGAGTCTGCACAGGTGCAACACCATCAGGTGCAAAAAATGTTCCTTCTTCCGGTATCGGTTCGGCTAAGCGTAAAAGCCTACCCTGTTTGTCTCTGTCGTAACCCCGGACTTCAAATAAATCTACAAAATCTGCATCAAAGCTGAGAGTTAGTTCAAAGCTGACGGTAGTTGTGCTGTAGTTAGCTACTTCTATTTCTTCAAAGAGTGCGCCATTCAGCACAATTTCCCGACGAATCCCCACAGTTTCGGCTCTCAGACGTTCTTCTATTTTGGGATTGGTACACAAAACTGAGAGTGAAAAGCCTTTTTCAGCAGTACTACTGAGAAGTACAGGCGATCGCCCTTCGATTTGCAACTCCAGGCGGCTGAGAAAGCGCGTATCACAGCAAAACAGTCCCATACTTGGGTTGCCATCGTTGAGGGAACAGCCAGAAATGTTCCCCATTGTATCCGTTACCAAAAATAAATCATCATCTTTAGCTGTCAAAGTTGGTTGTGGTCTTTCACTCACAACACAAGGCCACTCTGGGATAGGTAATTGTTCTGCTGGGATAAAAGTTTTTCCGTCCAGGAAAATTCTTTCCGGGTTCGTCGGTGTATCCGGTGTCATTAGCCAAAGTTCCGTCTATGGGTCTATATTTTCGTAGTCGTATCAGCGGCAGTAGGGTCAGTAAGAACAAGATTGCGCTAGAAAACTCATTCGAGCTATTGAAGCTAAATTTATACTTACATACTGACTCGAAAATAGTGTTGTATTACCGTTCGCCCTTGGCGTCTCACGCCACTTGACGGCAGTTGCTACAACGGGGAGGCAGCTGCGTGGGCGGGTTTCCCACGCCACTTGCCACAACGGGGGGAACCCCCGCAAGGCAGTGGCTCGACTTGAGCGGACTGCCATGGGAACCCCCGCAACGCACTGCCTCCTCCACTTGGGGAGCCACCCCCGTGGGCGGGTCTCCCGACTTGAGGGGAGTGGCGTGAAATCCCAAGACCCTTACGGGTGACGCTCGAGGACTCGCTAACGCTGCGCTAACGGCAGTGGCTCCCCTTAGGAGAAGTTTACTTGGAAGAAGACCGACACCCTAACCTGAAAGCGTTCCTACAGGCTAGGGTGTACGCAGTTCATCAAGACTGTTGGCAAAAGGGTAGGCATACAATCTATATAACAAATCTTAATATAATTATGTTATTTAAAATTTCAAGTCAAGGCGGAAAACTGAGTATTCTCGCTTGATTCCTGAGTTACCGAACCTTCAGAAACATCATATCTGGAGAATCCGCAATTTTTTATGGATACTGGGTAGACGCTTTGCTGAGCAATTGTGTAAATTTTTTTATTAGTTTTTATATTTTATGACAGAGATTTATTTAAATTAATAGGCTGCTAATAATTGAGCAAAATACTTAATTAAGTTATGTAAAAGTAAATATAGGAGCAATAATTTTTTGATGGCACTTCAAGTCAAAACGCATTTAATTTGCATAAAAGCTCCTATTGTTTGTAGACTGTTGAGCGTCAACAGTCTACTCAAGTCCATCTTTAATTCTGGGTATCACACCTGATTCAGAGTCAATCAAGCACAATTTAGATTATGTGATGACATAAAAATTATTAATTGGTAATTCAAAGGTAACTTGTAGCATTATTTCAGATATGGCAAAGACAAGCTCATGTATTTGTGTATGGGATAATTAGGAATCATATCTGACTTTATTTATATAAACATTTTTGATTTTTACAATTGTACAAACTGCGATCGCAGTTGCTAAAAATTTAGTCTACTATTAAAAAATACTATAATATTCTAGGAGTTGAAAAACAAAGATGCCAGATTATCCGGCAATTACAAGTAGCTTTGTAATTGCATTCCCTGTGGCATAAATTTTGTGATAGACGAGTGTCCTTTGAATGTAGATTGGGCATACTCGCCTATTACTTGAAAAATTACGATGCCACTATATGATGGATAAAAACAAAAGCAGCTATGTCACGTCTGTGCCAGAGGCACACCAAGGAATGAAAAAGGACTGTATTGGTGCTATTGGTCTATTTTAAATCTAGATTTTTAAATTTGTCATAACAGCCATAAACGCTCCTCAGTCATAGTTTCTCCTTGCAAGTTTTTTATATACGCGACTGGCTATTTTTAATTTTTGTAAAGCGTTACTACTGGTCTAAGTAGAAGGCAGGAAGCAGAAGGGAAAGCCAGTTGATGACAGGGTTTGACAGGTTGGCATTTTACATTTAATTATGTCCACTTGACTTGAAAGTACTGAGTTCGTTATTTGTCCGTTTTCCCTTTTCCTGGCAAAGCCTTCCCCCTGCTTCACTGTTCCGCTAAAGTGTGATTCAGGATTCTTTACATATTGCAACTGTCTACTTCACTTGAGAGTCCGTTGTAATTTGTACAATGCATCTGTGACGTGGATCTTGTTCAAATTGTGGCTCTCTTTAAAGATATTCATGAGCATAGCGACTTCCGTGCTGAGTGAACTGCTACAGTCCATACCCTACCTGCGACCCCAGCTATACTTTAAGGCTTCATTAACGGCGCTCTCCCATGCAATGGAAGACCAGGTTTTGGCTGCGACTTTAGAACAGCCCCTAGTAATTGCTAGCTTCCAACGAGAGCGATACTATCGCCAAGAAGCTCATCGCTATCTGCGGCTAGCTCAGCGAAGTAATCAAATATACGTTTTGTCTGCACCAGAAACTGATTTCACCCACAGTTCAGAATCCTACGAAAAGATAGCTTTTGATCCAGAAGATGCCTTAAGTCATGAGTGGCATTTGGTGGTGATTGCTGACAATTATGCTACTTGCCTAGTTTGTCGAGAAAGCCTTGGTTCCATTGCCAAAAGTAAGCAAATACCAGAGTTCAGTCCTAGTCTAGATACGGACACATCCCGCAGGTTTGAGGGAATCTGGACATCGGAGAGGGGAGTCAGCGTCAAGGCAGCGGAGTTGCTATTAAATAGGATTTTGCTTTACAGACCAGACCTAGCAAAGAAAATTCTACAGGCGCGCCAGAGATTAGGCATAGGGGAAACCAGAATCTACTCCTCAGCCAACCAGATAACTGAATTCGCTTGTGATATTGACACTGACCCCTTTGTGCAACGCTTAGTAACTTACCTGCAAGCTAGTCAGTACAAATTGCATAAGGCTTACCGTTCAATCACTGCTCAAGCACGTAAAGAACGTTTAGTCAATTCTATTAGTACTGCCATTCGGCGATCGCTCGATCCGCACGAAGTGCTACAAATTGCAGCCCAAGAACTCGGACAACATTTAGGAGCTGGTCGTTGTCTGATTTACCGCGCTCAAGCCACAGATGCCAAAGCCATAATTGAACATGAGTTTTTAATGCCTAGTGTTTTACCTATTTGTGGACAAACCTGGGAGTTAGATAAAAACCCCTTATTTCAGGAAGTAGTACAAAAGGGCGAAGGTGTTTGTGTAGCCGATACGATGAATGACTCGCGTGTTACCAAGTCGGTAGCACTATCCTCGATCGCGAAAAAGTTTGCCATTCGTTCTTGGCTCATAGAACCAGTATTGTATCAAGGGCGATTGCTGGGCATCGTGGAATTGCACTATTGCAAAGAGCCACCGCATCAATGGCAACCAGGAGAGTTAGATTTAGTAGAAGCGATCGCTACCCAAATGGGAGCAGCTCTGATTCAAGCAGAAGCTTATGCTAACTTAGAAGACCTAAACCAACAGCTAGAAGCTCTTGACCGTACCCGCAGTAACCTCATAGCCATCACCGGACACGAACTTCGTACCCCTCTATCTACCATTCAAGTTTGTCTGGAAAGCCTCGCCAGCGAACCAGATATGCCCTTAGAGTTGCAGCAAGTCATGCTCAATACTGCGCTTTCTGACTCGGAACGGATGCGGAAACTAGTACAAGATTTCCTAACTCTTTCCAACCTCGAAAGTGGTCGAGTGGAGTGGCATCCAGAATCCCTCACTTTACAAGAGTGTATAGACTTAGCACTCAGCCGACTTCGCACGCGCCCCATTGTAGAACAGCCGCCCCAAATCAAAACTAAAATTTCCCAAAATCTGCCTTTGGTTAGGGCTGATGGTGATTGGCTAGTAGAAGTACTAGCAAAACTCATAGATAACGCTTGTAAATTTACACCGCCAGAAGGAGAAATCTCCATCAAAGCCAATCGTAACGGCAAGCAAATGGTCGAGGTGACAGTTGCTGACACTGGACGAGGCATCGAACCCAATCGTTTGGAAATAGTTTTTGACCGCTTTTATCAAGAAGAGGGAGCGCTGCGACGTACCACTGGCGGCACTGGTTTAGGTCTGGCAATTTGCCGTCAAATTGTCAACGGTTGGGGTGGTGAGATTTGGGCTGAGTCAACTGGCAAAGACCAAGGTAGCCAGTTTCATTTTACTGTTCCCATTGTTCAAAGCAGCCAAGAGGAAAAGCGGTTAAAAGTCAAGAGTAAATAGTTATTTAATCGTTACAAAAAACAAAGACTAACAACTGTTACAGTCTATGACGCGATCGCAATACGATCGTGATGACAGTGTTAGGATGCCCTAAAAACCTTGAGAGAATGCTTATGGCAGAACAACTTTCTGGAAAAACCCCGCTGTTTGCCGGCAGCACTGGTGGCTTGCTGACAAAAGCAAAAGTGGAAGAAAAGTACGCTATCACTTGGACTAGCCCCAAAGCGCAAGTGTTTGAATTGCCTACAGGTGGTGCTGCTACTATGCAGCAAGGTGAAAACTTGCTGTATCTGGCTCGTAAAGAACAAGGCATTGCTTTAGGTGGTCAACTCCGGAAATTCAAAATCACAGATTACAAAATTTACCGGATTCTTCCCAACGGCGAAACCACTTTCATTCACCCGGCTGATGGTGTCTTCCCAGAAAAGGTGAACGAAGGTCGTGAGAAAGTGCGTTATGTACCACGCAGCATCGGGCAAAATCCCAGTCCAGCACAACTTAAGTTTAGTGGTAAATATACCTATGACGCATAGGGACTAGGTACTGGGGACTGGGGACTGGGAATTAGAAACTGGAGACTAGGGACTGGGAAAGAGTTTTCCCAATACCTAATATCCAATACCTAACATCCAATCCTCAATCCCCAATACCCAATCTCCAATCTCCAATCCCCAATCCCTCATCCGTTTATGATCTTTCCTGATTTTTCCGATTTTTCCCAACTAGCTTTGCAAGGCAACTTTGTGCCAGTTTATCAGGAATGGGTTGCAGACCTAGATACGCCAGTGTCTGCCTGGTATAAAGTCTGTGCTGGTCAGCCTTATAGCTTTTTGTTAGAGTCGGTAGAAGGTGGAGAGAAATTAGGGCGTTATAGTTTAGTGGGTTGCGATCCGGTGTGGATTTTAGAAGCTAGGGGAAATCGCACAACCCAAACACACCGCGATGGTTCGCAGGTTGTCTTTGAAGGCGATCCCTTTACAGCTTTAGCCGAATGTCTGACACCTTATCACCCAGTCAAGTTACCAGAACTGCCACAAGGAATTGGCGGCTTGATGGGATTTTGGGGTTATGAATTAATTCATTGGATAGAGCCGCGTGTACCAATTCATGCCCCAGATGAGCGCAATATCCCTGATGGGTTGTGGATGCAGGTAGACCATTTATTAATATTCGATCAAGTAAAGCGGAAAATTTGGGCGATCGCTTATGCCGATCTGCGCGATCCGCAAGTAGATTTAGAAGTAGCGTATCAAAAAGCCTGCGATCGCGTCACTCGAATGGTCAGCAAGCTATCTTTGCCCCTGTCACCGCAAAAAACCATATTAGAGTGGACACCTCCAAGCACTAAGAAAGCAGCGGCAGCCGAGGAATATACAAGTAACTTCACCCGCCCAGAATTTTGCGCCAGCGTCCAAAAAGCAAAAGAATATATCAAAGCCGGCGATATCTTCCAAGTTGTCATTTCTCAGCGACTATCAACAGAATATACAGGCGACCCTTTCGCACTTTACCGTTCCCTACGCCAGATTAATCCTTCGCCTTACATGGCTTACTTTCACTTCCAAGATTGGCAAATCATCGGTTCTAGCCCGGAAGTGATGGTAAAAGCAGAACGAGATTCAGATGGTGAGATCGTAGCAACGGTACGCCCGATTGCTGGGACGCGTCCTCGCGGTAAAACAACCAAAGAAGATACAGCGTTGGCAGAAGATTTGCTCCAAGACCCCAAAGAAATTGCCGAACACGTGATGCTAGTTGACTTAGGACGAAATGATTTGGGGCGTGTTTGCCAAAGCGGTAGCGTGAAAGTCGATGAATTAATGGTAGTTGAGCGCTACTCCCATGTAATGCACATTGTTAGTAATGTTGTGGGTAAATTAGCACCGGAGAAAACAGCCTGGGATTTACTCAAAGCTTGCTTTCCAGCAGGTACAGTCAGTGGCGCACCTAAGATTCGGGCGATGGAAATTATCCACGAGTTAGAACCGAGTCGTCGGGGTGTATATTCTGGTGTTTATGGTTATTACGATTTTGAAGGGCAATTGAATAGTGCGATCGCAATTCGCACGATGGTATTACGCGATAATACGGTAAGCGTGCAAGCTGGTGCGGGTTTGGTGGCTGATTCCGACCCAGAAAAAGAATATGAAGAGACACTGAATAAAGCTAGAGGCTTGCTAGTGGCGATTCGTTGTTTGCGTTAAAAATTAAAATAAGTCCTGACAGCTGTAGTCAAGACTTCATTTATAGTGCAGTGCATCCATCCAAGTACTATGTCGAAACAGATTGCGATCGCTAACCACTTAAGCTAAGAAGAATTGTTAATTGATTATCATTAACCAACAAAACGGGTTCGATAAGGAATTCCTAAGAATTATTTAAGGTATTTCAAAAATATCTGTATCTAATACCATTTCCCAAACAAAAATAATGATACAGATCCAAACCCAGAAACCTAGACTAAATGGGACTTTCTTAATTACGAATTACGAATTACGAATTACGAATTGGTATAAGCGTTCGCCTGTCTCAGCATCAACTACTAAGAGTACTTTTCGCGCATTGCTATTCTAAGCCAGTGGCTTGTGACCATCTGCTGTAAACAACTTGTTATTGTGCGATCGCCTTCAATCAATCTTCTACCTTCTGGCAGTTGCAATAGCTTTTGATAGTTTCCTGCTATGGGTGCAAACTCTGTTCCCTACTCCCCTGCCTCTTCGGTCATACCCTGCTTATGAAGCTTTGAAGACAAACACCTATAAAAACTTTAGTTATTTTTATCTTTTGTTTATAAGCAGAAACTATCAACTTATACCTGAGAAACAATTGTCTATTTGTAACATTACTGTTATATTTCTTTACAGAAAGTTACAAATACCAAGTAAACGCATTACAACACCGATCGCCAAGGCATTCTGAACAGCTATGCAGTTGAGTCAGCAGTTTAATTCGCTGAGTATTCAACTCAAGAGCAACAGATTTGCCATGCATTCGGTGGAGAAATTGTTATGCCACAGATTGTCGTTAATGTTGACTGCCTTCGCTATCAGCTAATGACATCTGGCTTGCGTTTTTGCACATTCGATTTTTCAGATTTGACTGTACTGTAATTTTTTTGAGATTTCAACCATGCCATTTACCATTCAGTCGGCTCAAGGTATTTTTCCCGGCACTTTAGTTGCTGACGTTGTTCCAGCTACGATTGAATCCTTTAATCAGCTCAAGGCTGAAGACCAGCTAGCGTTACTATGGTTTGCCTATACCGAAATGGGTAAATCAATTACGGTTGCGGCTATCGGGGCAGCTAATATGATCCTCGCGCAAGGCATATTGGAACAAATTAAGCAGATGCCTTTTGAGGCTCAAACCCAAGTCATGTGCGATTTAGCTAACCGTGCTGACACACCCATCTGCCGTTCTTATGCTTCTTTCAGCATGAACTTGAAACTGGGTTTTTGGTTTCAGCTAGGAGAATGGATGGAGCAGGGAATCGTCGCTCCCATTCCAGAAGGCTATCAGCTATCTCCCAAGGCAGCCTCAGTCTTGGAAGCAATCCGACAAGCTGATTCAGGTCAACAAATTACCATCCTACGTAATACTGTGGTCAACATGGGATTTGACCCGAATGCTCCTGGTAGTTACAAAAAAGTCTCCGAGCCTGTGGCTCCTCCTACTGCGCCAGCGTTACGTACTAAGGTCACTATTGAGGGTGTCACTAATACCACGGTGCTGGCCTATATCAATAACATGAATGCCTTTGACTTTGATGCGGCTGTTGCTCTGTTTACCTCTGAAGGTGCTTTGCAACCTCCTTTTGAAAGACCAATTGTTGGGCAACAAGCGATCCTCGCTTATATGCGCGAACAATGCCAAGGGCTGAAGATGATGCCAGAGCGAGGCGTATCCGAACCAACAGAAGATGGCTATACCCAAGTTAAAGTCACAGGTAAAGTCCAATCCCCCTGGTTCGGCGCCAACGTCGGGATGAATATAGCATGGCGGTTCTTGTTAGATCCCCAAGGCAAAATTTTCTTTGTGGCAATTGACTTACTTGCTTCTCCGAAAGAACTGCTCAACCTAGTTCGTAAATAGAATACTGGATTAACTGCTTCTTTTGCTTGCTTAAGCGTGAACGAGTCAGCGAGCGATCGCAACCTCACCACGCTTAAGCCATAACAGCCGCGATCGGCACTATTGTAAAAGATCGTTAAGACAGTTTTAATATTACTGCGAAGTTTTGCAGAGTCTCTTAAAAATCACTATTTCTGGCAATAGTCAATTAAATACTGTAATGTCCGCGCGATCAATGGAGATTTGGAAGGCAGGCTGTATGGATGCTGATGAACTTTTCAAACGCTATTGTGCAGGCGAGAGAAATTTCACCCAGGTAAGCCTGCACTTAGTTAACCTGAGCGAGATGTGTCTACCGGGAATCAATCTGGCTCAAGCTGACTTGGCAAACGCGACTCTATCTCACTCCAACCTGCGTGGATCAAACCTGATTGAAGCAAATTTGACGGGGGCATCCCTCTGGAGAACTGACCTAAGTAAAGCAAACTCGAGCTGGGCAAACCTAAAGGTTGCTAACCTGATTCGCGCCAATCTTAATCAGGTGGACTTGCATAAGGCTTCTCTCTTGAAAGCAGATTTGCGCTTAGCAGACCTTAGAGGTGCAGACCTCAGCGGTGCTAACCTTAGCGGTGCAGACTTGCGCTATGCCAACCTCAGCGGTGCTTTTTTGGCAGGAGCCAATCTCAGTGGTGCAAACCTGACTGGGGCAAACTTTAGCAAGACAGACCTGAGTTACGTCAATTTTAGTAAAGCCATTTTGTTCAAAACTGATTTAAGCTACGTTGATTTCACAGAAGTAGACCTGACAAAAGTGGATATGCACCATTCCTTGCTCAGGGGAGTAATCTTACCTGAACGAAGTTTGATTGAGGTGAGTTAACCAAGCTCCTTTAGGGCGGGTGTAATTTCCCTGCTCCCCCTGCCCTTGGTGTATTCGCCAATAGCATCATTTATTCATAGGGATCCTCTACGTCCCTATGTTTAGTCATGGAGATCTGACTTCTCTGTTTAAGAGAAATCGATTGTTGCAAGAAGTCTGATGAGTACCTCAAATTCGCTGTTACAGGATTTACGTCAAGCATTACCGCATTTAAAAACTCAAATTTATTTCAAGTCATCACTAACAGCTCTTTCTCACGCGATCGAAGATTTGGTGTTGGCTGGAACTGACAAACCCCTAGTGATTGCCAATTTTCAGCAGGAGCGTTTTTACCGCCAAGAGATTCCTCGCTATCAAAAGATTGCTCAGCACGCAGACCAAGTTTATGTTTTGGCTGCACCGGAGACTGATTTTGGAGTTGCTTCAGATCCTTGTATAACTATCCCTTTTGCCCCTGACGACGAATTAGCCCAAGAGTGGCATTTGGTAGTAGTTGGTCAGCAATATTCAGCTTGCTTGGTTTGTCAAGAATATGCTTCACCTTTAGATTCGGCATCGTTAGATCAGGCAAGGCAATTCAAGGGAATTTGGACATTTGACCCACAAGTTAGTCTTCAAGCCGCCCAACTTTTATTAGAGCGCATTCTGACTTATCGACCAGAACTAGCCGCTAAAGTCAAGCAGGCGCAGCAACGTTATGGTATACTTACCGAATTCCAACCACAGGTATCTACCAGTTGGTTGCTAGAGATTGACCCCAGACTGTTTGTCAACCGTTTAGTCACATATCTACAAGCCAGTCAATATCGGCTGTTAAAAGCCTATCGCACCATAGGTAGCAAGGAACGTAAAGAGCGTCTGATCAATGCGATCGCTACCGCTATCCGCCGCTCTTTAAATCCAGAAGAAATTCTCACGGTTACTGTTACAGAATTGGGTAAAGTCTTTAGCAATAGCCGCTGTCTGCTTTATCGCTATCAGCCGGGTAGTCAAAGTCAACCAATTGCTTATGAGTCAAAATCTCCGGGATTGCGTTCTTTAAAGGAAGAAATTTGGTCATTGGCAAGTCATCCGCTGTTTCAAACTACTTGGGCGCAAAGTCAAACCAATAGTAAAAACCAGTCGGAAACTATAGCGATTGCTGATGTCAGCCAAGACTTAGGTTTACAGTCTCATCCAGAATTAAAAGCGCAACTGGTACGTTGGCAGATTCGTGCTTGCTTGCTAGTACCCATCGGCTATCAGGGAACTTGGTTGGGAATGCTGGAACTGCAACAGCCAGAAGCGCATTTGTGGACAAAAGATGATGTAGCTTTAGTGGAAGCGATCGCCACACAAGTTGGAGTCGCCTTAATGCAGGCACAAGCTTACACCAATCTGGAAACTCTCAATCGCCAACTGGTAGACTTGGAGCGCATCCAAAGTAACTTGATTGCTATTGTCGGACATGAACTACGTACTCCTTTATCTACCATCCGCGTTTGCTTAGAGAGTCTAGTTTCAGAACCGGAAATGCCACTGAACTTGCAGCAGACGATGCTACAAACTGCTTTGAGCGATGCCGAACGTTTGCGTAAGCTGATCCAGGACTTTATCACCTTATCTCGTTTGGAAGGTGGGTCAATGCGCTGGCAACTAGAGCCAATCTCGCTTCAGGAATACCTAGATTTAGCCCTCAGCGGACTCGAATCTCAGACATCACCGAGAATTGTCATCGAATTGCCCGATCATTTACCTCTGATTCAAGTAGATGGAGAAGGATTCATCGAAGTTTTGACGAAGCTATTGGATAACGCCTGTAAATTTACCCCTAAAAGTGGACAAGTTAAGATTAGCGCCCAGCTTTTGAATGCTTTGGGAAATTCTCATAAGACTTCTATGTTAAAAGTGACAATTGCAGATACAGGTCGAGGTATTGAACCGAATCGGCTAGAAACTATCTTTGAGCGCTTTTATCAAGAAGAAGGATTTTTGCAACGTACTGTGGGTGGAACTGGACTAGGTTTAGCGATTTGTCGTCGAATTATCGATAAGCTGGGAGGAGAAATTTGGGCTGAGTCTCTAGGTAAAGACCAAGGTAGCCAGTTTCACTTCACTGTTCCAGTTGCAATGTCTATTGCTTAACCAGAAGTTCCCTTTGAGATTTGAGGGAAAGGCGATCGCACTAAAGCCAAAACTGGCGATCGCCTTCCACTGTACCTGGAGCAATTCCTTGTAACCGCCGATAAGCTATTTTGTCAGAACCGTATAATGGGACGGGCAAGCGAGGTTCTTTCAACGCCCCGTGATGTAGCAATGTCAGTTTAAGTGTAGCTTCTATTAAACTTTCAATTGATACTTGCTGTTCATGTTCAGGATCGGGAATAACCTTTAAACGCAGAGGATAAGGTAAACCCATTTTCTCTGACTTCACTTCAGTAGCGACTAAAATTACTTCATACGGAGATAAGCGAAGAGCCAACCCTTTAGTTGGTGCTGTGACTACAGACTGCTGAAATTTATATAGTCGTGGAATCTGAGATTTTACACACTCCACCAAAATAAACTTTGAACCAATAACTTTTGCTCTTTCTCTTAAATTCTTTATTTCATCGCCACAAAAACGTCCATCACGGTAAATTAGTACAGTTTTTTGTCTTAACTCAGCAGATGGTAGGAACCTCTCTAGTGTTCTTTTATCAATTGTTTCACCCTCGGTTAAAGCATCTTCCAATCGGTAACGAATAAACTGCCCTTGCTTGTCATATAGACGCACACTTCAAGGGGCGACAATCAGCGCAAAACTAAACCAGATAAAGGTTTTGGAGGCACATATTCCTTGAAAAAATTAGGTGCTTATTGAGAATGAACTGTGCAGTTATTAAGCGTTTATCTAGGGGGTACAGTTTGATGGTAAAAAAGAACGGTCTCATCAATTAAACAAGACCGTCACATAATGTTGCCCTCATTCTACCAAGAGTTCATAGAAAAGTATCTAAATAAATCGCAGTTAATTACCCTGAAAATGTTGGTGTGGTTGCTACAGAATCAAAAACAGGTCAGGATAGAAAGACTGGCAGCAACCCTACCTTTACCCATACAACAAAACAGTCAAAGACGGCATTTACAAAGGTTTTTAACTTTGAATGCATTGAGTGTGGTACTGCTATGGTTTGCGATCATTGAAGAGATGATTAGCAGGCAAATTAAAGCTGGCTCACAAGTGATTGTCGCACTGGACAGAACACAATGGAAAGAAAATAACGTGCTAATGGTTAGTGTAATTTACCAAAAAAGAGCGTGGCCAATATATTGGTGCTTGCTAGAGAAAGATGGTAGCACTAATCTAACTGAACAGCAAAAAGTATTACGTCCAGTAATTCGGCTACTAAAAAAATACAGATTAGTAATTATTGGGGATAGAGAATTTCACAGTATAGAACTAGCTAATTGGCTGCACAAACAGAATGTAGGCTTTGTATTCCGTCAAAAACAGGATACCACTTTTCGCCAAAAAAGACGCTGCTTTAAGCCGTTAAAGAGTATCGAAGTTTATCCAGGAATCCGACAGTTTTATTCTGGAGTCAGTATTACTCAAAAACGAGGATTTGGTAAATTTAATTTAGCAGTCTATTGGAAGCGAAAATATCGAAATAAACAAGAATCATCACCTTGGTATTTACTAACTAATCTACCTGATTGTGAAACAGCTATCAAAATCTACAAACAGCGTTTTGGTATTGAAGCTATGTTCCGTGATTGCAAAACAGGGGGTTATAATCTCGAAGACTCTAAAGCCAACCCTGATAGATTGATGCGTTTAATTTTTTTAATTGCTTTGGCAATGACTAGTGCTTGGTTACACGGACAAAGAACTAAATTTCAAAAACAAGAATCCTATATTTGTCGCACTCAAGAAAAAAGTAAAACCACTAAACGACACAGTAATTTTTGGATAGGTTTATATGGTGAGCCAGCGCGGTCTTGAGGGTTTCCCCCATGAGCGACTGGCGAACCCGCAAGGGTCAAAATTGGATAATAGCTTGGAATGAGTGTCAAGAATGGGTCGAGGAACTGGTTGGTTCCATTCGCAATAAGCAGAGCTTTTATCTCAGGGGTTTAAGGGCTATAAAGCTTATACAGCAAGCACTTTAGCTTTATTGTCGCCCCCTGAAGACTTTGTGAGAATGTACCCTACAGTTATGACAAACATTAATCGGGGTTGAATCGATAAAGCTAATTCCAGTTATCTCTCCTGTACGTGTATGCAAAAAGCAACACAACAGCATTAAGCACCAGGGCATCAGTTCCACAAACCGAGTGTAGCTGACTAGATTTGGAAATGCTTCACGCCAACCCGGAAGTACATGCAGCGTGTAGAATTCTTTGAAAGTCTTATATCCACTGCCATGAAATGCAATCACTATCGTCATGACTTCTGATAGACACATCCGGCAAGTGCTGCGACGCTCTCCCTTTGTGGATGCTAACTGTGGTACTTGTTGCCACAAGTTCTCCCAGTGATTGCAAAAATCATCTACCTCACAGAAAATTTGTACGATATCGAGGCGAGATACAATGGTAGACATAGCCGAGACGCTAATTTTTGTTAGATATTTTGAGTCTCGGCGTTTTTTTGTACCTTTTTTGCCGATTTTCAATTCATCTTAGCGAGCCCAATACCTACCTAGTTTCTCATGGTTCATATCTAGCAAGGTTTTTGGCTTTTTTTAACCGTCGAACTCACGTTTATTTAATTTCTGGAAGTCCCTAAGAGAAATACGGCAAGCAATTGAAAATTTGTTTTGCACAGCATTAACCGCTAGAATTATTGCTGTGATTCAGTTTCTTAATTTTGAATTTTGACCCTTCGACTTCGCTCAGGGTTAAATTTATTCAGCCTGTAAATGGTAGCGATCGCTATTATTTACCAACTATTTTGGTAAAACTGCAAAAAAGTGAGCGATTGCCAGCCAATACAAACTCAACTCTTATCAGTCATGTTCAGGCGATCGCCTTACCTACTAACTACTTTGGTATACTACACAAATAGTTGGCATGAAATAAGTCGTGTTAGTTTTATAAGGCAGTTATGACAACTTCAAATAGTGAGTTTGAAATCACCAAAACTGAAGAAGAATGGCGTGCAATTTTAACACCAGAACAGTATGAAGTAATGCGTCAACATGGAACTGAACGCGCTTGTACTAGCCCACTTGATAAGCAAGATACCGAAGGTACTTACGTATGTGCAGCTTGTGGCTTACCACTTTTTACATCTAATACTAAATTTAACAGTGGTACAGGCTGGCCCAGTTTTTTCGCTCCCATAGAAGGGGCAATTGGTATATCTATAGACAAATCATATAACATGACCAGAACTGAGGTGCATTGTCGTCGCTGCGGTAGTCATATGGGTCATGTATTTGGTGACGGCCCTGCTCCTACTGGTCAACGCCACTGCATGAATGGGATTGCTCTCAAGTTTATTCCTGAACCGGACTGATTTTTATAGCAAAGTGCTTAGTGCTGAACTGTAGCTTTCAAGAAGCGATCGCTCTTAAGGGCTTCATCAACTATAACAATCTTATTTGAGTTATAAAATCAGTCTTAGAGGCAGGCAATAGATTTTTTCATAGATGATTTAGGATTGCTATATGACTAGGCGATCGCAAAACATTAGAATGATTTCAATGTGCGATCAAATATCGCTCCAAATCATCAATTACTCGATTAGCTGAAACAGAAGCACAGCAACCCCAATAATCTCCAACTACATACACCTTGCCTTGCTGGATTGATTCACTTTTCAGGAAAAAAGAGGCATCTGAGGGAACGTATAAACCCCTGGCTAGATTCGCTCTTTGCCAGGGGTAGTTCATTAAAAAGATAAGAAAGATTTTCAGAAATATCTTGGTTTTAAAGGAGAAGGGGGAGCAGATAATATGAGAATATTTGTCACATTACTAACGTAACGACCTCCAGCTTTATCACCTGGAACTACTAAACGAGCAAATCCATCATCTGTTAAAGGTATGACTGTACCATCACTAGCTTTTTTTTCAAAGGCAACTAGCACTGTTTTCCCTTCAAAGTTAGGTTGAATTTCACCAATAGCTACAACTGCACCATAGCAATCTGTGGCATCAACTAGAACATATTGCCTCAGAAAAGAGTTTTTAGTATTCACCCCAGAATTTCCAGGTTTTAGACCACCTCCGGCTTTTGGATTATTAATCAATTCCCACAGAGGGATTCCATAGTATGTTTCTGTTCGTGGGCCTGAGCCGGTTTGAAAGCTGACAGTGATTTCAGTAACTAATGCTGGATTTTCTTTTTTTAAAGTATCTCGCAAATTTTTCAGCTTTTGTAAGTTATAAGTAGTTGGATTCTTGACTTCTCCACCGAAGCGAAAACTCTGCGAAGTACCTCCATTACACTTATTTTTATTCCAAATAGATGGTGTTTCTTCTCGATTCCAAGGAACATCACTCCTTGAGTCAGCTAAAGTAGGCTGCCATAAAACCAGCATCGAAAGTACTAAAGACGCAATGGGTATCTTGCGGGTAAAACGCATAAAACATTTCTCCGTTTACTATTGAATATTGAAAAAATTAGATAGCTTTGCTCAAAGCAGGTTGCTCATCAAAAATTAGTAACTTTATCGCCACATCTGAGCAAGTTAACAATAAATTCTGTTCAAGCAAAATAAAAACCTCAAATTGTTAACCTTTCAACTCTTTACCACACGATACGAAATAGCTAGTTTTCAATATGAGTTATTAAAAACTAATAAATAAAAAGCCAAAATTACCCGCCAATCTCAGAAGAGGTTTGCGGTTTTCAAAATAGATTAAGTGTATCTATTTAATGTACCAAAAATAATACCAACTTATTGAGTAAGTTACCAAATAAAATAGTAATCAAATGCTAACAAGATTAATTTTTATTTCTTTTTTAAATATTTAAGCTTAATGTTGTACAGGAACTTGCTGTTGTTATTTGCCTTAAGAGGTTAGCTACTATCAAGCTAATAAACTGTTTAGAAGTAGGACTCACTTGGAAGTTAGAAAACTGTCCGAGTTGTGGAGAAAGGTTGTAGTTTTACCAATACTATAGTTGGAGCAAAACCATCCAGCGACTAGACAAAATGTACTACTGTGCCTTCGTTATTTTGACTGCAACATCACACGGTTTACCAAAGTATGGTGAACTTGTCACTAAGATATCTACACCAGTGCTAGCGTAATCTTTTATATTTTCAGAGTTAATACCACCAGCCGCCGCTAGTTTTAAGTTTGGATACTGCTGCTTCAACTTCAAAACCAGAGGCTCAAGGTTTGAGATCGGAATTTTATCGAACTGAATTAAATCTACACCTGCACCAGCAACCATCATCGCATCTGTTGGTGTATCTACTTCAACGCAAATACGTTGTTCTGGAAACTGTTGTCGCAGTTCATTGATGCGCTCAATTAGCCCAACTATACCTCCCAGGAATATCAGGTGTTGGTTAAATATCAGAACTGTTTCAGATAATCCTAAGCGATGAAAAAAGCCCCCTCCAGCTAGAACTGCTTTGATGGAAAGCGCTCTAGTGCCTGGAAAACACTTGCGAGTAGTCACAATAGAAACAGACTGATTTACTGTTTTAGCAGTATCTACTAATACTCTGGTACGCGAAGCAATGCTAGAGGCATATTCCATCAAATTTAAAGCAACTCTCCAGCCACTATGTAAAGCGATCGCAGTACCACTAGCTTGAAGAATTAATTGCTTGTCCTGGCAGAGTGTACCACTTTCTACTTGATAATGAACTTCAGCACCACAATATTTCAATACTCTGGCTGCCTCTTCAGTAGCGCAAATGGTCATCGGATGACGAGTAGAAAACTCAATTTCCCCAAGTTGCTTGCCAATACCAAGTCCGTAAGTTGTCAAATCTAGGTAAGGAATATCTTCCTCAATTAACCTAGCGATCGCCTCATCTGAAAAGAAAATACTCATTTTAGTTTTGCGACGAGCGCATAAATATATAAAATATCAACTCAAATAAGATTTATACTAAACTTAATATTATTTAATTATCAAGTTTGTAATCATCACTACCATTGGTCAAAATACGATAATAAATTTAAGATTTGAATTTTAGTTTTGCTTTAATAAATACTTAAATAAATTATTTAAAACTCGATTAGCTGATATATAACTACCAGCAAGCCAACACTCACCCATAACATGAACTTTACCTTGCTGCACAACTTTCAATTTTCTCCATAAAGGTTGTGTCATCAGTTGCTCAACCATTTTTTGATAACTGTCTTTTTTATTGAAACTGACAGGGACAACAAATAGGGCGTTGCATAATGAGAATATGAATGAGGGTGAATCTCCATGAAATGTCCACGTTGTGATTCCAATCATATCCGTAAAAATGGTAAGCAGCGAGGTAAACAGAACTACATTTGTGCTGAGTGCGGTCGTCAATTCATCGAA
>NZ_JAVRBR020000058.1:0-29351 GCF_034531165.2 Dendronalium sp. ChiSLP03b
GGAAAGATATTTTTGTAGATTGCACAATATTCATCTACAAATTTGATGCTTGGTTTGGGGCTTCTTGGCTGTGTCATCCTCCCCTCCTGGCTTTCAGTCCTCTTTTATGATTTTACTCTTCCCGGAGTGACAAAAGAAAGATAGGTGTTTCATTTAATCCTCAGCAAGGAATCGCGACAATCTGTATTAAAGTCGGATTGCTATATTCAGTACGGATGAAAATGCTTTCTTTCCTTTGTCTCATGCAAGGTTGTGTTGATTTATTTTCACATAGTTGATTTGATTTCTAAATCACTTAGATTGAAGATAAAACCTTGCTGATGACAATGGGAAAAAATCTATTATGTTGAAATCTTAGTTTTTAACTCTTGTCTTGTCGATCGCCTCAATATTACTAATTGCTCAAGCCTCCTTTGCCAATCCTTTACCTTTGGAGAATCGATGGATGGCTCAAGCCACTGTAGAAAGTTCCTCATCTGAGGCATCTTCTCCATCACTACCAAAGGGTAATATTGACGAAACGAACCGTAACCAACAATGGCAAGAAAGCAAAACAAACTACGCACCCTCACTACAAAGCAGGCGATCGCTTGACATCTACTCTATCAGTTTCCTGTCTACCTAGATGCTATTTCGTTAAATCAATTGCAGCAAGACAATCAGCCTCTAGCGACAATTGATTTAATATGTAACGGTTAAGAGGAAACAGATAGATGGAAACTAAGCCACCAAACCCATCGCCAGAACTCACAGAAATTCCCCCTGGCTATTTGAATATCATGGGTTACGTTGATGAGTCAGAGGTGAATGGCCCTGGTTGTCGTGCTGTCGTTTGGGTACAGGGTTGTCCGCGTGAATGTCCTGGCTGCTTTAATCCTGAGTCCTGGTCATTCGATCTCAACCAACTGATTTCTGTTGACACTCTCGCTGAGAAGATCCTCAGTAAACCTCGCAATACAGGGGTGACCTTCTCTGGTGGAGAACCATTTTGGCAGGCATCTGCATTAGCATCTCTGGCTCGCAAGGTAAAAGCTGCTGGTTTAAATGTAATGTCTTTTACGGGATTCACCTTAAAGCAACTACAGTCAAACTCTGCCCCACCAGATTCCCAAGCATTATTAGAACAACTAGATATTTTGATTGATGGGCCTTTTGTCCAGTCTTTGGCAATTAACTCTCCTAACTCCCCCGTTTCTTCTAGTAATCAACAGGTTCGTGTCTTGAACCCAGCCTTCGCAGAGCAAATTACTTGGGCTAGCGACCAAATAGAAGTTCACATCCTCAAGGATGGTAGTCGCATTGTTACAGGTTATCAGGGTGGACTGGAGCTGATGTGAATGTCTTATTTTGGTAGCCATCTGTCGATTGCCAAATTATTTCCCACTTGACAGGTTGGTGTACATTGGACAATGGCGAATCCCTTGGAGCTTTCGTGTCTGGAGAGGTAAAGGTACTCCATCTCCTGCACAGTTGGGGCTAAAACTTTTCTCTACTTTACCCAAATCATTCACCAAACTGCCGCAATTTAATTAAGCAATTAGGATTGTCTGTAAAATCCTGTTCAGCTAGAGTGCCTAAGCGAACAAGCTATGTATCGTGGACTGCAAGAAAACAGAAGTTTAATGATGGCATGTTGGCTTTGCAAAAATCAAATAGGATTCTGATATCATTCAGCAATTAGTAAAACAATTGAGTGCGATCGCGCTTTTGCTGACTAACAGATGAGGCGATTAATCTTCTTCAGAATTTGAAGCCAAAGAAACGGGATAATATTTCTGTTCTTGAGACTGTAAGAAAACTCAGACTGACCGAGGAAAAATATATGCCTTACGATGTTACTATGTGTCCAGGAAAAAATTGCCCGATCAAACAAAATTGTCATCGTTTTACAGATGAAATTTTGGGCCGTCAAGATTTTTTTGGAGAAGCTCCCTATAATTTCACTACTAATTCCTGCGAATATTTTCTCAGTAACCGTCCAGATGAAAATAAAATCCGTTTGAAAGCTTATGAAATCTGGCAACAAACGGGTTATCCGGATGGCAAGTCTGTAGAACATTGGCTTCAGGCTGAAAAGGAATTGTTCGTGTAGTAAATCTATTTGACACCTGAATTCTGCTTTAAAATTTGTAATTTTAAGTATAAAATTATACATTAATATTAAGATATGATAAAGGCGATCGCATCTTCTTGGCGGAATGGGGCGATCGCCTTTATGTAACCCCCAATATCAGGAAACACATACAATGATGACAACTACAAAAGTTCTTAGATAATCAAAAATCTGTTTAATTAGAGTTAGAGCAGTACTTGCGTGGTGAAGACTTAGATACACCCATCCTCAATCAATCTCCTGAAAACCCATCTCCCAAAAGAGAGCCTATTAAACATTTACTGATTGGTTCTCCAAAAGCCGTTACTAATACAATTCACTTTTTGCAAGTGATTGGCTATGCAAACATTAAAGACTAGAGTTCACTATTACCAACCGCCAACCCAAGTGAGATCGTGAGTATTTTAAGCCATAAAATTTTGGTGCAATAACCGAGCAGCCGCTATACAAAACTCTCGCCCCCTAATGGGGGCTTTTTAAAAAGCTTCTTGTCCGTTGTAGCAACTGCTGTTCAGGAGTTATCCTCTAAGTGAGATTCAGGAGGTGTATCTGTGCTTTCGATGTATTGGCTATCTAAAAGAAAGGTTCCTTTAGCAAAGCGGATACCCCAATATCCTCCAGGACGGCGGTCAATAACTATACCCTCTTCGCCAAGGTGAATTACATCTGGGGGACGTAACATGGGCATGGGATCTGCTGTTTTGACGTAGGGTGGTAGTGCCACAACACGGACTTTACTACCAATGGCAAATTCTTGAGACATGCTAAATAAGCTAGGAGTTTTGATTAACTCATAACTCATAACTCATAACTCATAACTTTTACTAGGGAGTTTGCCCAATTTTATATTTGTAATCTTGTTGGAAAAAAGGGAAAGGGAAAGGAGACAAGATTCCATCTCCTTTCCCATCTTCTGCAAGAAGTCTATTAACTCTCGACTATGGAAAACAACGCGCGTACATCATTTGAAGGTAAGTCCCACAGTAACTCTGGTTGCCAAGTATCTGGGTTAAAGTGGGAGTGACGACCGCGTTGATATGCTTGCCACAGTCTGTTCCAGCTAAATTTTTGTTGGTAATTTAGGTTTCTATAAATGATTCGCAACAGTCCTAAACCTAAAACAAGATTAGATAGTGTGAATTTGGCTCCTAATAAAAATGCTTGTACTTCTGCTTCACCAATGGGGTCAGTATTATAGCCTGTAAGGACGTGAACACCATCGTGGAGTTGTTTGCGGCGGGCACCTGTAGTAAAGGGTTTTAAGTTATATTCGTCGAGAAAGTCTGCCCAATTTCTGCCAAAAGTGCCAGTAGGCAGCGATCGCAATTTTTCTACAATCCACGATTTGGGAGACATTTTGTCCTTGTACTTCAGTAATGCGATCGACTAAATTTAAAAACTGTTGTAGGCGAGGTGTGTGATTGGGGGAAGCGGTAAGAGGTTGCATTATCTGGATTTGGGATTTTAGTAAGTAAAAGGGGAAAGGTTAAAGGGAAACGGGGAAGAACTTTGTTTAATTTCTTTTCCTCTTACCCAAGGCGAAGTCTTTCCCCTTTGCCCATTACCCTTTATCCAAGCATCAAAGTTGATATGACAGACCAATGGTCATGTTTATTTCAATAAATAGAAATATCCTTTCAAATGGTTATATTCTCAGCGTTAGACTTTAATGCCGTATTTTGATGCTGGATTACGGATTGCCTTGATTGCCTTGTTGGCGTTGTTGACGGCGCTGTCTCGCATTCTCTTGGAATTGCTTGAGTTTTGCTTGTTGTTCGGGAGTCAATACTGCTTCCATCTGTTTTTTCGACGATTTCCGAATTTGTCGTATTTGGTCTTTCTGTGCTTGAGTCAAATTCAATTCAGCAAAATTCTTCCATTGACGTTGACCTCGCTGTGGACGCTGTCCTGCTTGTCGCTGAGCTCGACGCGCTTCCATTGCAGCCTGGATCTTTGCTTTTTGCTCTGGGGTAAAAACTGCCTCAATTTGGGTACGGCTGTTACGTTGAATTTGCTGTATTTGCGCTTGTTGTGCTTCTGTTAGTCCCAAGCTTTGCCAAGGGCCCTTTCTTCCTTTTTTCGGTGTCTGTGTTTGTGCAAGTTGTGATGATGAAGAAGAGGCTATTTCTGCTTGAACAGCAAAGGAGGTTGCTGTTAATGTTAAGGCGATCGCTCCAGCTATCAATGATAATGTCTTGAGTTTCATTTCTTATCCCGTGGTTTCTTCCTGGTTGGATGTCACCATCATAGAAATTTAACTTTGTAGACACATGAGGAGAAAGTCATGGATATAACCATGACTAAAGTCATGATTCAGTCTAGGTAAATATGACTGATAATTGTTAAAGGGCACAAGGTATTGCACTTGTACAAGAGTTATAAGTTAGGAGCTATAAAAATTTTTATTATTAATTACATAACGTTTTTTCTCATACTTATTTTTAATTTCTGACTCAGTATTAATAACTCTTAAATTATAACTTTTAACTCATAACTGGAGCGAAGCGACTTATGAGTCGTCCAATTAAAATTAAGAATCATCCTTTTCCGTCTCTGCTTTATTTAGAATGGATATTACTGGCGATCGCTGTATTGCCAATAATTATATCATCTCCGTTACCACGGTTTCGTCCCAAACCTCCAGAACTGTCAATTTGTAGTATATTTCCAGATTGGTCAATTTGCGGTGTATTTCCAGAACTAGCAATTTATAGCCTGATTATTTTTATGTTGATAGGTTTAAGATTACCTACTAATAATAAAATAACCAAGGTAATCTACACAGCAAGTCAAATTATATTAATTTTAATAACTGGATTTTTTGGGGGGAGATTTTCTCGCCCTTTTCCCTTTCTCTACATCATATTAGTTGCCCGCAGTTGCCTAATTTTTCAGTTACCTGGGCGTTTAGTAATTACCAGTTTATCATTTATTTTATCTTTGTCGACTACACAAATTAAATATCAATTGTTCAACTATCAAGGGCTACCACAGGGACAAGAACGTTTTCGGTTTTTGAGTTTGAATTGGTCGTTAACATTTGGCTTAAGTTTAGTTTTTGTGTTGTTGATGATGAATGCCGTATTATCGGAAAGGCAGAGTCGAGAAAAGCTAGCCGTTGCTAACGACAAACTCCGTCAATACGCTATGCGAATTGAAAATCAAGCTACGTTAGAAGAACGTAACCGCATTGCTCGTGAAATTCATGATTCATTAGGACACTCTCTAACTGCTTTAAATCTGCAATTAGAAACTGCTTTAAAATTGTGGCAATCTAATCCAGGCAAAGCTCAAACCTTTTTAGCCAGAGCAAAAGAACTTGGTTCTAATGCATTAAAAGATGTTCGTCAATCTGTTTCTACTATGCGTTCTCATCCCTTACAAGAACAATCTTTAGAACAGGCAATTACGATTCTTTTAGAAGATTTTTATCGTTCAACGGGAGTTTTACCGATTTCTACGTTCCAAATTGATTATCCACTCCCAATAGAAATTAGCACTGCCGTCTACCGGATTATCCAAGAATCTTTGACAAATATCTCTAAGCATTCAAATAGTACAGAAGTGAAATTAGAATTAATTACGATCGCAGGTAGTTTCTGGTTAATGATTAAGGATAATGGTAGAGGATTTGATTTAAGACAAAACACCACTGGATTTGGTTTACAAAGTATGCGCGATCGCACTTTAGCATTAGGCGGTGAAATTAATATTAATAGCACTCCTGGTTCTGGTTGCCAAATTACAATTGATATCCCCTTACCAAGGTTGACAAGATGATTAAAGTGTTGCTTGTAGATGACCAAAGTTTAATTCGCCAAGGATTAAAAGCATTATTAGAACTAGAACCAGATTTAGAAATTGTCGGAGAAGCAGAAAATGGCGAAGAAGCGGTTAACTTGGTTGCAAAATTGCAGCCAGATGTGATATTGATGGATATCAGAATGCCCATCATGGATGGAGTCGCAGCAACACGAGAAATTCAAAAGCGTTTTGTGGGAATTAAAGTTTTAGTGCTAACGACTTTTGATAATGATGAATATGTAACAGCAGCATTACAGAATGGGGCGATGGGTTATTTATTGAAAGATACGCCATCAGAAGAGTTAGCGGTTGCCATTCGCGCAGTTTACAAAGGATATACTCAACTAGGGCCGGGAATAGTCAAAAAACTTTTGACTCAGTTTCCCACAAGTACACCTACTCAGCCACTACCTATTCCACCTAATTTATCTGAACTCACTCCTAGAGAAAAAGAGGTTTTACAGTTAATTGCCACAGGTGCGAGTAACCGAGAAATTGCCCAGCAACTCTACATCTCTGAAGGGACAGTCAAGAATCATGTTACTAATATTTTAAACAGATTAAATTTACGCGATCGCACCCAAGCCGCAATTATTGCAAATACCTTTATATCTTATTTAAATGAGCCTAACTAAAAGCCCAAACTATATGTATTCCATATCTACCTTAGAGCCAAAATTGCTTGTGTAGTTATGTGTTTTTCACCTCTAAAATTTGTCAATACACATTCTATTGTATCCAAGTTATTTAAACAATGCTAAACATTCTTCTTTTAAAACACCTTTAGTCACTTTGATATTTCTAAAGGATTTGGCTATAATCTCTTCGCAAGTAATATTAATCTGTGATTGATTTACCGAGATTAAATCTTGAATTGAAACAGCATATACAATTTCTGATATACCTGTCCAAATACAAGCAGCCGCACACATGGGACAGGGTTCACCAGTTGTATATATGCTATAACCTTGTAAAGAAGGGTTTAAAAGTTTAGCTGTTAAACTACGAATGACATTGATTTCCGCGTGGGCTGATGGATCGTTGTTTCTTGTGACGGTATTATAGGCGACGGCAACAACTTCGTCATCTTTAACAATTACTGCACCATAAGGTGCATCACCTTTTTTTGCTTCCGCTAGTGCTAAGCGCATAAAATATTCTTGATTCATATTCATCTGGGAGGTAAAAAGGATAATGGTTAATAATATCGTATTGCCAATGTTACTTCTGCAAGTATATTTAAATTACTAATAGGGAAATATGCTATTGAGCAGAGAACAAACAGAATTTTACTTAACAGACTTAGAAACACCAGTAGGTAAAGCGATTAATTTAATTATTGCTGGACTGGTACTGCTATCATCAGGAATTTTTGTTGCCCAAACTTATAATATTCCTGATGCTGTTAGGTTTCAGTTGGATCTTATTGATACTACTATTTTGATAATTTTTGCAGTAGAGTATGTGATTCGCCTATGGAGTGCAGAAAATAAAATTAAATATATTTTTAGTTTTTATGCAATTATTGACTTAATGGCGATTTTGCCATTTTTCATAGGAGTAGTGGATATCAGCTTTATCCGCATACTGCGTTGGTTTAGAATTTTGCGCTTACTTAGGTTTATAGATAAGAGATTTTTATTTGAAAGTATCAGTAGCGAAGATAGTGTAATTTTTTTAAGGATATTATTTACTTTATTTGCAATTATCTTTGTCTACTCTGGCTTAATTTATCAAGTTGAGCATCCGGTTAATTCTCAAGTTTACAATACTTTTTTGGATGCATTTTACTTCTCTGTTGTCACAATGACAACGGTAGGATTTGGCGATTTAACACCAATTTCTGAATTAGGTCGCCTGCTGACAGTGTTGATGATTTTGACAGGTGTAGCCCTAATTCCTTGGCAAGTGGGCGATCTAATTAAGCGATTGGTAAAAAATGCCAATCAGGTAGAAACAGTTTGTTCGGGTTGCGGTTTGGCTTTCCATGATGCTGATGCTGGGTTTTGTAAAAGGTGTGGAACGAAGTTGGCTAGTAATAGGTTTAATTAAGCAGACTTTTTCCAGAATCTAAACTTCCTCCATGTTGAAACTTGGAGTTGACATAATTCAGATGCGTCATTGCGACGTAAGGAAGCAATCTCAGTATCTTGGCAAAAAACTACAGTTCTCAAGGTAGGCGAAGTTTAGAAACTCCGTTGCAGTTAGGTATAATACCAATTCAAAATTCGCAATTTGCAATTAAAAAACTTAGATGCAGCAAGGCTTTCAGGGTTTACATCTGTTTCATAATTTTAGTGAATTGGTATAAGGGTGTATTTAGTTTGTAGTCAGAGCAAAGCTGGGCGATCGCATGTGATACTGTAGTATATTTTTAGAGTTCGATTCGCTTGCAGATGAACATAGGAATAATCGAGCCTTACAGTAGCGGCTTTTTAGAAGTGATGCCGGAAGGTGAAGGCAGCGACTACTGGCAGATTGCAGCTGTACACATCAATGGCGAAGCTTTCTGCCCAACTCCTCGGCTGTACCACTCACAAAAGGTGGCATTGGCAAAAGCTGCAAAAATTTATGATTGGATAACTGACCACGAATTAGAAATTAGCGGTGGGACTTGCTATTACTCTGGGTTAAAGCTGACCTTATGGTATCAACCAAAAGTATCTTAATTGCGCTCCGCCAAGAATGCGTAGACGTGTAGTAGTGAGTCAAGAGATAGAACATTTCTAAAAAATCGATTTATCAAAATAATATTAGCGCCCACCTAAATACAGGCAGGCGCTATTCTTTCATTTAAATTCAGGGAGAAAATATAGTTAAATGAATTCCCTGAGGTTTACTATGTAATTGAGTAAAATTGAATTTATTACACAGCACTACTGCGATTTAGCAAGTTCCACAAGAAAACTGCGACAATTGCACCAAGAACTGCTACTATAATCCCGGTTATGCTAAGAGTTGGAGCCGCTAGTGCAAAGGTTCCTGTACTGAAGAATACACCCAGACTGCCACCAATGAAAGCACCGATAATCCCTAACAAGATTGTTCCTAAGATTCCGCCGCCTTGATGACCGGGGTAGATAGCCTTCGCAATAGCACCAGCAATTAGACCTAAAACAATCCAAGCAAGAATATTCATTGTTGTTGATTTGATAAACGTTTTTACCTGACAAATATAGAATAACAATCTCAACACTGATATTCACTCTACCAACAGAATCAATTATTTATAGCCTTTAGGATGAATTGCTGTTACTTCTTGTGACATATTACACAATTTAAATGATAATAAATTAAGAAAAAGCTCCTAGTAGGTCTTCAACTAGGAGCTTATATATTCATTGCTTGATAATTGCAGTATATACATTTCTAATTCCTTTTCTCATCTACTTGAAGAGTTAAGCTTAAGTTTGAAAACAGAATCTTACAGAATATTTAAAATAGCGTGAAGTACACAAGCTAAGTCTGGTAGCTAGGCATAAAGCCTGTTTTACTTCTTAATTCTGACTTATGAATTCTACTGTAATTTGGTAAAGTGAGGGAGTAAATGGTTTTTAGCTGCGACCAATATTTAAGATGTCATCAATTGCTGGCTTACTAAATTCAGCCACCATTATAACTAGCTTGGCACTGGCAACAATTATTTTCTATCCATCAAAAACTCTGTCACAAACACCAAGCGATGGGCGCAACACAGTTCCCCAGTCAGGTTGCCTATCTGGGTATCCTGATGACATATATGAAGGCTCGCGCCCAGTCACGCGCTATGAATTTACTGCTGGCTTGAATACATGCCTAAATCAGCTCAATCAACTTATTCCCGCTAATAAGGAGGATTTGGCAACAAAGGAAGATTTGGAAATTTTACTCAAACGACAGAGGGAATTAAACCAACAATTTCGAGAACTCAGCGAGCGAGTTGACACTCGACCTGCTACAAAATAATTTGCATTCGATAGTAATTAGTTTATGCCATCGCCATACACTTTTTACACAACATTTTCCACTACAGCAGCAAACATAAACTGATGAGCGATCGCGTCATAATTTCAAAGGGTGTTGCATAATAGAGGGAGGAATTAAGATCATCTACTATGCAATGTCCATACTGCGGAGCTACAGAAATTCGCAAAAACGGAAAGCGAAGGGGTAATATATGACAAGAGTGGAAAATGAAAATACTCGGTTACGTCATTATCTTGCACGCCTTCACCGCAAAACTTTATACTATTCCAAATCAGAAATAATGCTGAGGTACTCAATTAAACTATTACTTTGTTACTTAAAGTATCAAATTGTACCTACATAAATCAATTCATCCCTTCATTCAGCAACGCCAAATTATTCAGTTGTAAACTGGGTGCGCTAAAACTTGCGTTATTGCCTTTAACAATACTTCTGGTTCAACAGGCTTAACTAAGTGCAGCTGATACCCAGCTGCCAATGCCTGTTTTTGGTTCATCTCTCCAGCATAAGCAGTTATTGCGATCGCGGGAAGCCGTCCTCCTTGTTCTGGCGGCATAGCATGAATTAGACGCATCAGCATGTAACCATCTATTCCCGGCATCCCAATATCACTTAACAGTAAATTGGTTTTGGATTTGGCAATGACTTCCAAGGCTTCTCCTGCGGATGCGACAGCAGTTACGGCTGCTCCAAATTGCTTGAGCATGAAATAAAGAAACTCACCCGTATCTCTATCATCATCTACAATAAGGATGCACAGACTTTCTAAACTCCGGCAATTCTGCTGTTTCACGCTGTTTTTGACAGTCTGAGGGAGATTAGGCATCAACGGCAATCGAACTGTAAATGTTGCTCCCATTCCTTCTCCGAAACTTTCTGCTTTGACAGCTCCACCATGCAGTTCAGTAAGATGACGAGTAATAGCTAATGTTACCAGTACGCAGAAGCTAGAAATTAACATACTACTGGTGACTCCAAAGCGAGTTGCAGCCTACATTACAGGAACAAAGCTCAAAAATGATAACTGTTGGAACTTAAAACCTGACTGGTCAGTTTCCGAAACGGTGAGAATTGCTGTGGCTACACAAAGGAGCAGTATCGCACCGATCTCCACTACGAAACAACGGGTTGGCTGGAAACTAACACAATTGGATGAACCTAATGGTTCTGAATTAGGTAACCAGCCCCAAGATTGCAAGTAAGGAGTTAATACTAATAGAGCAGCAGGAGTAATGGCCATTACTCCTATGGCATTGCCCAACCACCAGTGAGATATGTTTTGAGTGAGCTTGGACGCGGACATCTGGCCTGTCGCTACCCAAGACAAACTACCAAACATCGCTAAGGTAGCACAGGCTGCTAAGGGTACACTTAAGGTAAAAAGAGCAGCATTTCTAAGGTTATTCAGTGTTGACGAACCCCGCCAGAGAAAACGATAGAGTAACCAAGCAACTAAAGGTTCGCTGATATCAATTAGAGCAATTACTCGATCCCAACCATGCAACCCCCAAAACGATGACATTAGTAACGATGCAACCCCTGTCAGGACAATACCATAGGGACCAAACCAAAATGTGAGGGCGATCGCAACTCCTAATGGCGGAAACCATAAAGATACTCCCGGCTGAATTCGGTAGATGAGCGCCATCCCGTGAGCCACGATCAGGGCTACTAACCCCACTAATAAAATAATTAGCTATCTACGCATGGGTGCAATTGTAGTAGGTTCTGGCCTGCCTTGCATAATTACAGAGTAATGATGAGGGAGATGAGGAAGATGCGAGAGATGAGGCAGACTGGCGAGGGTAAGGGGTAAGAGGCAAAGAGGAAAGAAATTCTTTTAACCTTTTCTCTTTTTCCCTTATCTCCCAGTCCCCAGAATCTTGATTCAATGCTTGGGTTTACAATACGGGCTTCTCAAACAGTACCAAAGCGAGAACAAAATCCATAATAAAAATCGAGATCCAGGTCGTAACAACTGCTTTTGTTGCTGATTCTCCAACTTCTTTTGCTCCTCCTTTGGTAGTTAGCCCCCAACTACAACCGATGACAGCAACCATCACTCCGAACAGAAACCCTTTCAACAGAATGATAGACAAATCTGATGGTTCTAAAAAACTTCTGACTGATTCTAAAAATATCTCTGGAATAATTTGGTAAAACTGCGCTGCGGCAAATGCTCCCCCAATTATGCCTACAAGTATGGCAAAAATCATCATTATTGGCATCATCAAAGAGCAAGCAATGACCCTAGGAACTACCAAATAATCAATTGGATCGGTTTTGAGCATATGAAGTGCATCAATTTGCTCTGTGACTCGCATTGCTCCTATTTCTGCCGCAAAAGCAGAACCTACTTGTCCTGCAATAATACTAGCGGTCAAAATAGGAGCTAATTCTCTGCAATAAGCTAAAGCAAAAGCACCTCCCACAGTACTGACAGCACCAAATCTTACTAATTCTCTAGCGGTCTGAATGGTAAAAATCATACCTGCAAAACCATTCACCAGTAGGACTGGAGAAATAGAAGCGGGCCCAGTAGTCACCATATGTTCCAGAATCTTCCGGTAGTAAGTTTTTCCTTGAACTAAACGCAGCCAGACTTGACCGAAGAGTAGCACTGCGGCAAAGCAGCGTACTATCCACAATTGCTCTAAATTTACTTTTGGTTGCAATTTTACCGCCCTTGGGACTGACTGTTTTGCACTAATGTTATTTAGGTTACGGTACACCTTGAGGCTTTCCTTTAAATTAAAACAGCTTTTCAGCAGTAGTCGAATCAAGTTAGTTAGCTTTAGTAAAAAAATTACCGATTATTTTCTTACTTTTTTTGCTGCTTTTGCCATAAGTGTTCTGTCACATTTAAATAGTATAATATATTACAATTATTTTTTAAGATTGACTCCTAGCGTTCTGAGAATTTTTTATTCAAATGCAGTCAGACTAGGGTAATCATCAGGATTATATTGTTAAATAATCGTGTGGGTTCTTTCATTAGAACTGGCAGTGAGACTAAATCTAAGTACAGTTTTGCATTAATTTATAACAAGATATTACTCATGTAATCAGACGAAAAGGCATGTAATACCAAATAAGGACTTAATTACGAATTACGTAGCGCTTTGGTCTCCCATTCACGTAGTATTTCCATAAATAGAAAGGTATTACGAACTATTATGATGACAGATAAAATTATTCAACAACAAATTGAGTACTATCGCGCTAGAGCAAATGAATATGATGAGTGTTTCTATAGAAGGACGATACGATCAAATAACTATTTTATATATGCACATGGAATAAACGTTTAGATATAGTTAATTAGAAGATATAACTATATAAAATATCATGAAATCCTGTTGCTTAGCAGGCACGAAAAATACAATAGCTACCTAACAGTAAGGTTGCAATGCAAATTATTAAAGTACTAACTAGAGTTTATCTCAATCCAGTAGACTTGGATGATGCGATCGCCTTCTATGAAAACCTCTTTACAGAAAAATGTTGGTTATGGTTTCAATATTCCGAAATGGAGTTGGAACTTGCTGGTGTGGGTTCTATTCTTTTAATTGCTGGTTCGGCTGAGGTACTTTCTCCATTCAAGAGTACACAAGCAACATTTCTCGTTGATTCACTCAATGATTTTCGGGAAGCATTAGCTTCGCAGGGTGCAGTCATTCTGGCGGAACCAAACAAAGTTTCTACAGGTGCTAACATGCGAGCAATGCATCCTGATGGAACAATTATTGAATACATTGAGTTTGCCTAATTCATAAAAGTGATATTTTCCCCTACTGGCATGGCAAGGCTAAAATGTTGCATTAAAAATCTCTGAAAAATTGAAGTTTAGACACATAATCGAATTTTTCTATTGCACTACTTTAGCCTTGACACGCCACTACTCCCTTTTTACCTGACGCAGAGATGCCTGTGTGCGAGATGGAAAATTAAAAATTAAAAATTTTCCATTTTTAATTTTTAATTTTCCATTCTCTCTTTGTATAACTTAATAAATCAACCCTTAAGCATTGGTGCTATTAACGAGTTTCTCTCCTTTCAACATCCGCACGGCGGCTTCGAGTAGAGCTTCCTCAAGATAGGGCTTGGTAAAATAGCCGCTGGCACCGAGTTGAATTGCCATTTGTCTATGTTTATCTGCACCCCGAGAGGTGAGCATAGCGATAGGTAAGTGGTTGAGGTTGGAGTCTTTCTGAATGCGGGAGAGCAACTCCAGACCATCGCAACGGGGCATCTCAATGTCACAGAAGACAATATCGCAAGGCAGACCAGAGCGGAGTTTATCCCAAGCTTCCTGTCCATCACGCGCCTGTTCAACGCGATAACCCGCCTTGTTAAACGTCAGGGAGAGCAATTCTCGAACTGTAATTGAATCATCGACAATCAACACTGTCGGATCGATCTTCACCGCTGGGGTTTCTGGGACATTAGGAGTTCCTTTTTGCTGCCAAGGTGTACCACCACTATGTTTACTAATCCGTCCTTGGAAGATGTCAATAATCTCCAGCACGTCAGCGATTGGCATAATTCGACCATCACCAAGGACTGTTGCACCAGCCACACCAATGGGTTTAGGTGCTGGCCCTTCAAATTGCTTAATTACAATTTCTTGCTCGCTCAGTACTTGGTCAATCTGTAAGGCAATTAGAGTATTTCCCGATCGCACCACTACAACAGAAATCATGTCATCATCACGATTACCGCCATAAACGCCGCCTCGACTAATATGACGATTGAAGGTTAAAAGGTCTTTCAAAGGTCGGAATGGTAATACAGTATCACGCCAGGAAATAAATGATTGTCCATCGGCGCTATTCTGAATATTTTTGACATGTATATCTAGCGTATCTTCCACACCATCCATCGGGAATGCAATCCGAGCTTTATCGGAGACACAGCATAGAGCTTTGCAAATACTCAAAGTCAATGGCAGGCGAATAGTGAAGGTGGTTCCCTTGCCTAGAGCAGAATCTGTGTTCACTATGCCGCGAATTTCACTAATCTCGGAGCGAACTACATCCATCCCGACACCGCGACCAGAAATCTCATCTGCTTTATCTTTGATACTAAAACCAGACTGGAACAGCAAATCGTAAACTTCCATTCGCGAAATGGTTCTTGCTTGTTCTGCTGTAATCATGCCGATCTTAATTGCCTTAGACTTGACCTTCTCGGTATCAATACCAGCACCGTCATCACCCACGGAAATGACAGTTTGATTACCTTGGTGAAAGGCACGGATGGCAATCACTCCCACAGGAAGTTTACCGGCTGCTTGCCGTACTTCTGGCGTTTCGATGCCGTGAGCGATCGCATTGTTGAGCATATGAGTCAGCGGATCGGTAAGATGATCTAAAATCATCTTGTCAATTAGGGTGTCTCCGCCTTCAATGATTAACTCTACTTGTTTGCCATACTTAATAGCATTGTCGCGCACTCCTCGCCGCAAGCGATCGATAGCTTGGGAAAAAGGCACCATTCGGGCGCGTGTCAGTCCTTCTTGTAGCTGGGTTGTCACTTGGCGGAACTGCCGTGCGACTCGTTCGGTTTCTTCAGTCACAAAGTCAATGTCGCTAGCTGACTCCCGCACCCGAACAATCAGTTCAATCATTTCCTGGGACAGGGTATGGAAAGGAGTAAAGCGGTCCATTTCTAGTTCGCTAAAACCCCTATCTGTATCTGAATTCGTAACTGGGATATTAGTTTCTTGAGTTTTGCGAGTAGCTAACAGAGAAGCTTCTAATAGCGATCGCTCATACAACTCTTGCATCCTTGCACCCACATCTGAGAGTTGTTGCACTTGAATCAGCAAGTTATCTAATGACTGTCGCAGCCGTTCATGATCCTGCTCTAAGGTGTTGCGGTTGACTACTAACTCTCCAACCAAATTGCTCATATCGTCCAGTTGCTTGACTGGAACTTTCATCGTTTCTTCAAATCTGGCAGTTCGGCGAGTAGAGGGACGGGGAATTTTGCCTGTATTCTGTTTTGCCGATGCTGAGTGGGATATGGTTTGATCTGCTTCTGCCAGTAGTTTCTCTAGGTCACTAAATTCATCTTTTATGGCTGGTGATGAAACAGCATTACTATCAGTGTGGGTTGTAGCCGCTGGTCTTAATTGTTGTGCATAAGGTGTAGAGGATGAGCGATCGTTAGCTACTGCCACTTCCTCATTGTTGTCTGCGCCTAGCAATGCTTCCAAGGCGGCAAAATCTTCTGCTATGAAGCTATCATTAGTGCTTTGTGTTACTTCCTCTTCTAGTAATGCTTCTAAATCAGCAAATTCATCTTGGATACAAGTGTCATGTGGTTGAGATGTTACTACTGGGTCAGAGATTGGGATCTCTAATTCAGAAAGGGTATCGGTAGTTTCTTCCTCAATCACTGGTGCAGCCTCAGAGATTTCGCTGATGTCTAACATCAGCTCGGACAAATCTGCTGTTGCTAATACATTTAGAGTGTCTGAAAAGTCACTAGTGGCGACTAACTCTTCTGGGGTTGCCGCTGAATGGTCAGTTTCAGAGCCAAATAAATCATCTACTAAACTCAGTTCTGTAATTTCTGGAATCTCGGCGATTGCTTCTTGGCTAGCGATCGTATCAAAGTCTTGAATCGAGGTTGCTGCTGAATAGTCAGTTTCAGAACCAAATAAATCATCTACTAAATTCAGTTCTGTAATTTCTGGGACATCAGCGATCGCTTCTTGGCTACCGTTAATGTTAATGTCTAAAATCTCTTGGTGAGATGGCAATTCTTGTAAGTCTGAAGTGTTCCCAATATTTATATCTAAAGTAGTTTCTGTAGCAAATAAATCGTCTCCATCCAGATTCTCTATAATTTCCTGCTGAATATCAGTTAAATTCTGTGTAGCGGCTATATCCTCAAATAAAATTTGCGGATTCTCATTGCTATTTGCGTCGAGAGTCTCGAACAATTCAATTTCTAAATCAGCAGAGGGTTGGGGAGAATCTATAAAAGAGTTATCTGGGGGCTGGTTGGTAAATTCGGGAATAAAATCTAAAGCTTCTGGCTCTTGCGAAAAACTACGAATTTCTGGCAAAAAAATGTCATTATCATCAACAGTAGGAGAAATTGTTGAGTTGGTTGCTGCTAACTCTTCAAATAAATCATCCCCACTATCCGATGGTAAGCTCAAATCTAGCGGCGGTTGTGGCTGCTGGAAAGTGAGATCGAAATCTTGTATATCAGAACTTGTTGTGGGCGATGGTGTTGACTGCTGAATTTCGCCAAAAATCTCACCGGAAGCTGCTGCTGCAAACAAACTCTCCTCTAAGGCTCTTGCTACATCCTGCTCGAATGCAGAGTCAAATTCTGACTGTTGTTCTGCTTCAGCTCCCTGATTCCAGAAGTTGCTCAAATCGTCGTCTGTCTGAGAAAATTCTATTGGTGTTGCAGGCGATGCAGCAAATAAATCGCTAATTTCTGACTCGTTCGTGGGCAATGCTGTATTTTCTTCCAGATTGGTAAACAAATTGTCTAAAGACAAGGTATCTGGCTGGGGTGGGCTAATTTCCTCTACGCTATCTGCATTTACAGTTTCTTGAAATAAGTCATCAAAACTGTTTTGCTGGCTGGTAGATAATTCGATGCTAGCAATAATCTCAGTTTCTGGTTGAGTTACTTTGCCTAGAGACAAAGCTTCATTTTCATCAAATGCTATTGCTAATAAGTCACCCACCACATCCTTGGGAGCAATCTCCACAGAAGACAACTGTGATTTGTGAGAAATTTCTGCAAATTCCTCTAAGAGAGCAGCAGAAATTGCCGCAGATGTTGAAGTTTGTAGTTCAGAATTCTCTTTTTCGAGGAAGTTTTCGCCAAATAACAAATTCAAGTCTTCTGTTGTCGTCGGGCTAATTTGAGGCTCATCGCTGCTTGTATCTTCATCAAATGAGAGAAAATCTGCTAATTCGCTATCAGCATCCTCAATATCGCTTTCGTTGAGTTCAATTCCCAATTCACTGACACCAGCAATATCCAGAACTTCCTCTTGTTGCCAGTTTTCATCCAGTTCGGGAGTCTCGCCTTCAAACAAATCAGCAAGTGTATTTAACTCAGCCAATCCTACCTCTGGTCCGTGGTGGTCATTACTTCTACTGCTAAAGTGTGCATCATCTTCACTACTAAAGAAGAGATTAGCAGGAACATTATTTTCTGTTACTCCTTGAGTATACTGGTCTAAGTTAAGTTGTTCGGATAGTTCTGTCAGGCTTGTTATACTGTCTGTTGGTTGCAAAACAGTAGCATCACTGGCGAAATTATTTGTTGTGTCAGGCAATACCCGATCGTATGTTGTTATGTTTGCAGATAAGGTCGGTGCTGGTTCTGTGATGATAGCCAGCCGCTCATCAAGTAAATCTGTGGTTATTTCTAACAAATCAATTTCTGGAAAGCTCAAGAGTCCTTCTAATTGCTGACTAATTGCAATCTCAGCTTCCCTACTTTGGAAAACTAATTCTTGAGCTTGTTTAATTTCGGTAATGACGATTTTGGCTAAAGTCAGATAGGTATTGTCGGGATTAGCGATCGCACTTGCCGCTGCTTCGCATAAACTACACCAATTGGGTAAATTCCATGTCTCGCCAAGTTTGACCAACTGCTGACAGCATTGTTGAAGATTTTGCCGAGATTCGGGTGTGGTTTTTTGCTTAAATAGTTGCAACATTTCCCGCAGTGCTTGTAGCACTTGGGTTTGAAACTCAGCCCAATCATGATTTTCTCTGGGGGTGACTGGCGAACGCGCTGCCTGGGATGCTACAGAGAAAGGTATTTCTGTGAAAGTATTGTGAGCGTCGTCTTCCAGGTCAGGAATATCCCGCCGCAGGAAAAGCTCTGTGAGAGTGCTGACGCTATCGGCTGGAAGTGGTTGTACTGGTGCAGGACTATCGCTGCCACTGATTCCTTGTTGTACTAGTAGCTCAAGATGCTCATTTAGCCATTTGAAGACCGGCTCAGCTTCTGACATCAGAGTATTAGCAGCTTCTTCTGATAGACCAAAGGGTCCACTCAAATGCTCTAACAACGACTTGAGAGTGTCGGATACACCGAGAAATAAAGACTCTAACTTTTGGTCAATTTTAACCGGATGCTCTTTGAGAACTTTGAAACAATCTTCCAGACGGTGGGAGGTATGCTGAATGCTGCTCAGGCCTAGCATTGCCGCCCCTCCTTTAATGGAGTGAGCCGCCCGGAAAACTTCGTTAACCATTTCCGGGTCGTTCAAGGTACTTTCGAGATTCAGCAACCCCTGTTCAATTGTGTTCAGGTGATCCCGTGCTTCTTCAATAAAGTAACCTAAAATCCGCTGTTGTTGTTCCGGCAGCATAATAAAAGTTATGAGTTATGAGTTATGAGTTATGAGTTATGAGTTACGAGTTGTGATTTGTGATTTTTATTCACTCCTAACCCCTCACTCTTAACTTTGATTTATTTGGATTCAAGTGTTTCCAATCGGAAACGTTCCACGGAGGCAATTAAGTCACGAGATACACCCACTAGGTTTTGTAGGGCACCAGAGACTCGCTGCGCTTCTTGGGAAGTTTCTTGTGCTGTTAATTCCACTGATTGCATGACGTGAGCGACGGCGCGGGAAGTTTCCGTTTGTTCTACTGTGTCGCTGGTAATTGAACGCACGAGAGTATCAATACGATTCGCTACCTGAATAATATTTTCTAGCGATCGCTTGGCTTCTTCTGCCAACTTTGTGCCTTTAATTACCTGTTGTGTGCCTTCTTCCATCGCGGTCATCACGGAGCCTGTTTCGCTTTGAATTTGCATCACAATTTGTTCAATTTCTTTCAACGATTTAGCAGATTTGTCCGCTAACTGGCGCACTTCATCTGCCACAATTGCAAATCCGCGTCCGGCTTCTCCTGCCCTTGCCGCCTCAATACTAGCATTGAGTGCTAGCAAGTTGGTGCGGGAAGCAATCTGCGAAATCAACGCCACAATCTTAGAAATTTCTTGAGAAGATTCTGCCAACCGCTTCACCTTCCGGGTAGTTTCAGCCACAGTTTCCCGAATTTCTAAAATCCCTGCCACGGTATTTTCCACTGCTTCCCCACCTTTGAGAGCGATGGTGCTGGCATCGCGAGCCACAGTTTCTGCTTCCCGCGCCGCTTCAGCTACCCGTTGAATCGAGTCGGTCATCACCTGTACAGAATTTAAGGTTACAGCCAACTCTTCCGCTTGTCGTAAAGCGTCACTAGATAAGGCACGAGCAAAAGTTTCGGAGTTGGTTGCACCTTTTGTTACTTCTTTGGCTGCTACTTTTACCTGTTGTACAATATCTCGCAGGTTTTGAATTGTCAGGTTAAAGGCATCGGCAACGGCTCCCAGTACGTCAGCTGTCACCTCAGCTTGGACTGTTAAATCTCCTCTAGCAGCTCCTTCCACATCGTCCAACAGGCGAATCACCTGACGTTGCAGATTTTCTTTGGCTTCCTCTTGTTCATCGGCTTTACGTTGGGCTTCATGGGTGGTTGCGAAAATTACCCGCGCCATTTCGTTAAAACCAGTCGCAAGTAGCCCTAACTCATCTTCGGAATATACCGTAGCTTGAACGTTAAGATTTCCTTGGCGAACTGCATCAAACTGAGCTTGCAAATCCTTGGTTGTCCGCCTAACTTGCTTGAGTGTGAGATTTCCCATGAAGGCGGCGGTGGAAAATCCTGCAATGCCAGCTGCCAGTGACATGGCCCAGCTTGTATTCCGTACTGATTCCCGTTGTTGAGCTGGAGACAAGGTAGTGGCTGCGAAGCTGACTGTTGCTACAACTAACGCAGAGAAAACGCCTACAGTTCCAGCCACAAACCAGGGTTTCATGTCTAGGGGAGCATTCTCTAATGGTGCTAACCAGCCCTGTTCAATGCTGACATTGGGTTCTAGCTTTGAGACATCGGTTTGGGTAAATACTGGTACTGCTGCTTGTGCACCAGTATGAGAGCCAGTAATCGAAAACAGTTCATCATCGCGATCGCTTGCTGCATTATTGGCAGTAGCTTCTATACCATTGTTGCGTGGGCTACTACTGTTTTCCATCGCACTGGAAAGCATTGCCACGTCACCGAATCTAGAGTCTCCTTCTGCCAAGTCAAACCCAGGTATGTTCCCTAAGTCATCGAATTCATCAAAGTCGTCTAAAAACTCGATATTGCTTTTAGCATTTTGTCTATTTAATACACTGTCACTATTTGTGTCTTCATCGGCAGCGAACTCCTCTGAGCCAAAAGCAGATTCAAAAGCCTCAAAGTCAAAACCCTCATCAGCATCAAAGTTATTAGTATCTACTGTGACATCTGCTTTCATCTGCTGGTCTTTCAAAGAAAAGTGTCCGTTCAAAGATGAAGGCACTTCAGGGAATTTTTCTTGTTCTTCTAGTCGCTGTATCCAATTACCTGAGTCTGATGCCGAGAAAGTATCTTGGCTATTGTGTTGGAATTTATTTGTTTGTGTTGAACTATTGTTGAGTTCTTCTTTCTCCATCAGTAAAGTTTCATCTGGCAGACTATCCATGTTCAATTCCCAAGCTGCCATACTTGGCTTCTGATAATTTTCTTCTACCAATTCAGAAGTAGTTTCCGAGTAATTATTCGTTGGTAAATTAATTTCTGCAAAAGGTGAATCAATAGTATTGCTCTGAGATGAATAATTTTCGCTAGCGGAATTTCCACCACTATCTAGGAAATTACTATTAATTTCTGGCTCATCCAGACTTTCTTCGGAACTATCTTCTTGCCAGAAAATCGGTAACTCCAATTCTGTTTGCTTTTCCCAAACATTGGCGTTTGACTCTTGTTCATCTAGGTGTTGATTCAAAGCAAAAGGATCGTCACCCAAAGTTTCTAAGGAATCTAGTGTTTGATTAAATGAAATACTATCTGTAGGGATTGCAAATGGACTACCCAAGGAAGGCTCTTCTAAGTCCACAGCTTGTTGCTCCTCATCAAAGGAATTCAAATTAAAGCTGTTGCTATCCAAATCGTTAAATGTTCCTAAATCTTCTAACTCTAGGTTGCCAGAGTCTAGAGGCTCGGACATTCCTGTAAAAGTTGTTGGTTTTTGCTCGCTATTGTCTACAGCAACAAACTGTTCCTCTAATGGTTGCTGGTATTGATTGATGCTCTCAAGACCATTATTGGCAAAACCAATTATTTCGGGATCGTCACTCAATCGCAACACCGCTTCATATTCTGCTTTTGCGACATCGTATTGCTGCAAAACGTAGTAAATATGACCCCTTAATAAATGGCAGTTTGGGTCATCTGGCACATTTTGCACCACCTGATCGACTAAATTAGCCGCAACTTCATAATTTTGTTGCGCGTAGGCTGTATAAGCCTGCCTATATGTTTCGAGGTAATCATCTATACTTGCTGCCATTTCCTCTCTCCCAATTTCATCCTGCCCACCTCGCACTCCGTACAATTGCCATTTGATCGAGCAGTCGCAGACACTGATTGTTTTTAGCACCCATTAACCACTCTCCGCGTAAAAAAGGAGCCATGGTATCTGGTAGATTAGTGGGTGGCATCAGATGCTGTACATCCAGCCAGTCCATACCACCGATTTCATCTACTGCTAAGCCCACGATTGTGTCTTGTTCTTCAATAGCAATCACCGGAATCTCTGCTCGATCTGTATTTAACGGAGTTGCTTCCCCAAGAAATTGACCCAAATCAGCCACCCAGATTACTCGACCTCGTAAATTTAGAGTACCCAAAAGTAAAGGAGAAGCATTAGGAATCGGGGTGATTCTATCAGGACTCAGTTCCATGACTTCTTTGATGCCAGTTGCTGGTAATGCAAACTCCTGATGCGAGGGTATATAAAACCGCAAGTGTAACTCGCCCTCAGGACTTTCTACTTGTAATTCAGGACGGAAGTGGTCTTGACCACTGCCACTTAAAAAGTCCGGCTTGCTGACCATATTGTTTTCATCCTTATCCTCGCAGCAGTTGTTTGACTGTTCCTACCAACTCCGTTGGTTGAAACGGTTTGGCTATGTAGGCATCCGCACCTTGCTTCATACCCCAGTAGCGGTCAAATTCTTCACCTTTGGAAGAACACATCACCACGGGAACATTTTGGGTCTTTGGATCGGACTTTAACCGACGGCACACTTCGTAGCCGTTCATCCGGGGCATGACAATATCCAATACCACTAAATCAGGAGGTGCGGTTTGAATTGCCTCCAATGCTTCTACTCCGTCACTGGCATGGGTGACTTTTAAGCCACTTGCTTTCAGGAGGTCTGTAATCATCTCCCTTTGTGCGATACTGTCTTCCACAATCAGAACTGTACTCATAAATGCCTATCTACCTCCTGATGTAGACGTTCCTCTTTGGAACATTCCCCGATCTCCCATAAGTGTTTACTGTATAAATTAATTCTCTTGCTTTCCTAATTTACTAGATAATAATGTTGTACTGGAGTTGGCTGATTCTGTGATAACATTTTTTACTCTATCTTTTAAGAATCAACAAGTCTTGTATCTTGTTTGTGTCCCCACAAATGACTGTGCCTCTACATATTTCTCTACGAGCATTAGTAACTCAGTGTCTCCAAATGGCTTGGTTAAATAATCTGTTGCCCCGACCATGGTAGCTCTGACTCGATCGATAAATCCATCTTTACCAGTCAGCATGATAATCGGTATAAACCGAAATGCTGTTGATTGTCGTAGCATGGCACAAATTTCATAACCATCCAATTCCGGCATGGCAATGTCGCATAAAATTAAATCTGGTTGTAGTCTAAAAATAAGACTAAGCGCCTCTAGGGGATTACTTAGAGCGATCGCTTCATATCCCTGAGCCTTTAAGATAGACTCTACAGTCTCACCGATAGTTGTTGTATCGTCAATACATACTATCCGCACCCTATGCCTGTCCTCCATTCTCGTAACTTGTTTGTGTGTCTTTGAGTTATTTGCCACTGAATCTACAAGTTGTAACCAACCCTGCTGCACATATGGATATATTGCCTTAGCAACTGTCAAAATGTCTCGATTGAGATGGCGAGCTAGTTGGCGTAAGGATGTTTTACCATCTGCCCATTGTTGTAGTTTACTCACAGTTGCTGTTGGTAGTGAGGAGTTTAGTTGAACTATGTCAGCGAGTATTGGCAACTGTTCGGGAGACTGAATATGTGGATATAGCTGCTTCCACTCCTGTACTTGCTGTGTAACTGTAGCCATTAAAGGAGCAATCTCTAAACTGGTTAGTTGCGGGGCAAGTGCAGCATCCTGAAGGAAAACAAAATTACCCTGGTGTAAACTCAGTAAATCAAAGAGTGTCTCATGGACTAAGTGGTGGATAATACTCTGAGCTATCTTGGGGTTGATAATATTCCGCTCTAAGAGTGCCCAGAGATAGCCGTACTCTGGCGCACTCTGTAATCCTAGGGAGGCCAGTTGCTTTTCTTCGAGCCGTATTTCAACTCGGTAATAACGTAAGTAATCGTCAATCCGTAACAAATTACTATCGCCTTCTTGGCAATAGATAATTTGACCGTTGAGGAAAAAGACAAACCAAGATTGTCTTTGACAGTTTCGGGTATGGCGATGTTTGACTGCCTCGTCTTTTGTGAGTTTGTCACTGTTGTGAAAGCAGGTTTCCACCAACAGTTGCCCAGTTCGCTGCCCTAACTCAATCAATTGCAGGATACTGCGAATATCTATTTCACTTAAATTTCCCCGCATTTAGCTCGACAGCGCTCCTTATAATCCCGTTTATATTCTTTGTTAATTGTGCCCGTCAATTTTTCCATGTTTCAAGCAGACAGATTAGGTATGGAGTACTCAAAATCTTATTTCCTTTGCAACCAGTCTCAATCAGGGGATACATTCAGATACGAACTGTAAATTTTCGTAATAGACTTTGACAAAGCTAGTGATACCACGGAAGTCATCATCATTGTCATCAGTAGAGAATATAAAGGCGCGATCAAATCGCTTTTATAAGTATCAAGACGTAATATCTTGCGTCTATAAATAGTTTTGTCTGTCTTGTTTTCCCAAATTTAGGTGAAATCATACCAAATCGGGATAGTTAGTATTGTTTAAGATTTTTGGAACAGCTTTTTAGTAAAGACTTTCAATCCAAAATCACGCCACTTGCTACAACTTTGGGAACCAAAGTAACGCGGTGGCTCCAAAATCTAAAATCCAAAATTGGTATCGACAGGTTAACAGAATTATCTAAGGTATATCCCAAAACACGGACATCAAGTACACAAAAGGACAAACGGTGTGCTGTATTTAGCAGAAGTACAAAAGCAGAAAGGCGGCTTACTGGGTGGTAGTTCCAAAACCGAACTGAAACTGCTAGCTTGTCAGCGAACCGACCAGAATTGGAGTACTGTGTCGGAAGAAGTGATTGCAGCTGAAGAAGCAAGCAAATTAAATGATGGTGCGTTGGTATTGGTAGAACTGAATCCGAATCGTCAAGTGCAGCGGATTCAAGAGGCAGGACGACCATTAGTTAATATTTTGCAAAATTTTTCTCGCCAATTAGAAAAATTTAAGCTCAAGGAAGACGAGATTGACCAGTGGAAGGAGTCGCTGACGTTTCAGGCGCAAGAGATGAATCGCCGTGAAATGGACATGGAAGCACGGTTGGAACAGCTGCAACAAATGGAGGACGAGTTTCACCAGCTAGAGTCGCAAAAGCAGGAAGTGGACGCATCTCGCGAGCAGATTGAACAGTTGCAAGCAGAAATTGAGCGGAATCGTCAGGAATTAGAAGGAGCTTGGGAGCATTTGCGGGGTGAGCAGCGTCGCTTTGAAGAACGGCAAGCAGAATGCCAACAAGGAACGGTTTTGGATGAGGAGCAAAGTCGGGTGATGAGCGATTTACTCAATCGCTTATCTAGTCGTGTTGCTCCCACAGAAAAAGTGAGAGAACATCTCCAACTAGCATTTGAATTAGTTGAAAACCAACAAGCTACTCTGACCCCACATTGGCAACAACTAGAAGAGCAAAGAACTGTAGCAACTCAACAGCAAGAGGAAGTCGATCGCCTTTCGCTGAATTATAGCGATCGCCAAAATGCATGGCAACAGGCATACGATTTTTTAGTGCAGCAAACAGCCTTATTGAAGGTGAATACAGCAGCGCTTGCCAGCAAGCAAGAGTATGCTCAGATAGTGAAAGAGCAGTTGCAATATAAAGAAGAATTATATCAACAAATTCATTCTTTGGCTGCTACTTCTGGTGGTGTGGTTCCAAGCCAGAAAGTCGATGTAGAAGCTTTAGAAAAAATGTCTCTAGAAGAGCTACAAAAGATTGTGCAAGACTTGTTGGACAAGCTAGAAATAGACTCTAGCTTTGTCCACGATCAAGAACAAGAATTGACTTATAAGCAAGAAGCTATAGAAGAACTCCAAACTAAAATTAGCCAAGCGCCCGACCATGACCAAATCAATTTGGCCATGGAACTGGCGGATGAAAAAGACCACTACCAGATGCTAAACTCCAGCTTGATAGGACAACGTCGCAGTTTGTTACAGCGGCAGAAGTTGATTGAGCAACATCAAGCTGTATTGTCACGGCGGCAAGGAAATCCTGTCACCAATACAGAAGAAGATAACCAAATTGATTTGGGGCCGATTCTTTTGCAAATTGAAACCCAGCGACAACAACAATCGCAAGAACTCCAAAAGCTGGAACGTGAGATTGAGCAGATGCGTGCTGCGATTGAGCTAGACCAAGGAATGATTGATAATCAAACCCAAGAGCAGCAAGAAAAACAGCAAGAACTCAAACAGATGGAAGCAAATTTGCTGTCTTTGCGAACAGCAACTGCTGAATGCTGGGGTCGCGTTAATCTCTATCAAGAAACATTGCAACCAATTCAAGATGCTTTAGATGGTTTGCGCCAGAAGCTGCAAGGAATTGGGGAATCTTTGGCTCACGTTCAAGAGACCGGTGATTATCAACTCCAGACTATTAGTGAGATGCGTCAGACTCTTGAGAGTTTGATATCTCAACCAGAATTGCTAGCGTCATAACAAGTGCTGAGGACTAGCGCCTTTCGGGCGACGCTCGCAGGCTCACTAACGCTGCGCTTAATGCAGTCGCCTGGGTTGGGAAACCCTACCAAGAGTGCTGCCTCACCGTGCGGAGAGAACCCCCGTTGAGGCGACTGGCGTTGCTGAGTTAGGAATAGAGGGACGCAAGGCTTTGCGCTCGTACAGCAATAATTAGTTGAAAGCCGGAGTGACCCAGTTAAGCCGACAGAAGTTTAGAGGGCGATCGCACAAATAATGCCATGCCCTCTACACTACTTAAATAAACCTACTATTAACCTTATCGAGTTGCCATCTGTGCCTCAGAAACCCAATTGGCGTGGAAGCCGTAAGGAACGCGCTGTGGCATGATTATCCGCGCTACAGATGGAGCTGTGATATTTCGGGCATCAACGACTAATAGCTCAGACTTTTTCGCTAGTGCATCCCAAACCATAGTCAGCAACCAGCCATCATCTTCAGAAGTAGCACCAGGACGAGGCGCAAAGACACTATCACCACCAAAGCGTCCCCGACCAAATTCATGTACTTGAGTGCTACCAGTCTCCAAGTCATACTTGAGCAGACCATCCAACAAAAGTCTAGGTCTCATGTAAGTAGCCTGTCGGGATGCGTAGACGTAACGTGTCTTTCGCCCAGTCAGGTCATCGTTAATCCGAGGAAATTCCGTAGCGGTATCATTGTTATTAAGCAATTCTTCTTTCACAACACCCGTTGCCAAATCGATCCGGTTATAGATACAGTCGGAAATGTTCAAATTCAGTATCTCCGCCCTCTCCGTTGTCTTTCTGAGGAATAAACAGATAGGTATCAGGTGCCCTGGTGGCGATCAGTACTACTTCGTTGCCTTCCTCCCAAGCGTTAGCAACATGGTAGAGCATACAGGTCGAGATATTGAACCAGCGGATAGTTCGGTTATTGCCGTGGCGAGGTACAACCCCGATGTGGCTGGGGTTTTGCTTCTCAAACTTAATGGGTAATTGATCCTGCATAATCCGCATAGGACTGAAGACTAGCGGCATATCCAGAAAAAGAGTGTAGTGTTGAGTGATGGCAAAATCGTGCATCATCACTGGCGCAGGTATATCAATAGGTACGGTTCGCAACATTTTGCCCTCTGCGGAAACCACGCTGTATTCCAGATAAGGAGGAGCAATAGGTGCAAAGCCGATCGCAATCATTTCACCCGTTTGAGCATCGATTTTTGGGTGAGCTGTAAAGGTAGAAGCAAGCTTACCGTCAAAGGTATCTACCCCAACTGTTTCTAAATCAGGAAGACGAATTTCATAAGGTGCGCCAGCTTCCCACAGTGCCAGCAGTTTGCCTGCGTGCCATATAGTCGAAGTGTTAGCAGTATTCTTCATCATCAAGCCATAAGGGGAATCAAATCGAGGCAGATTCAGCAAACCAGGCCAAATCGCCTTACCTTGTTTTTGCTCAATCTCAAACCCCTCTGTGCGAATGTAGCGGTTGCGGTAGCTGGCTTTGCCGTTGCTGATATTTACTCCGTGGAGCATTCCATCCCCATCTAACCAGTGATGCAGTCCGATAGGCTCGAATTGGGGATTAGGGCCGTTACGGAGAAATATGCCATTCAGTTCTTGGGGTAGTTCGCCAATGACAGTTAGGTTGTCGGCAGTTATTTCTTGTTTGACAGGGGCAAAATTGTCAGTTAAATAAAAATCTGCCATATCTTCTGCCAGGATATTAACTCTGGCAGTAGTGCTGAGGCGGCTCAAAATTTGGTAAGGTACACGTGCATAGTAGCCAGTAACCGAAGGCCCTTTATTGACTACTGATGACCGCTCCATCTGTAAGACGTTAGCGAGGAATTTGCTATCCATCAAAGCGCTCATGAAGCGCCGCTGCAAAGTACTAGGGCGAGTACCAGTTGGGGCTGCTGTGGCGATGGCGAGGGTTTGTATGAGTTCCTTTTCTGTAGCATCTAACACACCCTCGGTGTACATCAATGAATTGAGAGCTTCGTATAACTCCTGAAAATCTTTTTCGTCAGGATAATTTCCTAAATAGGCCTGAAGCCAGCCATAACACGGGAGCAACGCGATTTTGTGAGGTGGTAAAGCTGGAGGGCTGGAGAGGCTGGGGAGGCTGGGGAAGAGAAAGAAATTAAGTGGATTTAGTATACTTTTAGTAGCAAAAAATACTATTTTTTCTCTTTTCTCCCCCAGCTACCCCAGCTACCCCCGCTTCCCCTGCTCATTTCACAACGATCTCACTTTTTCGCGTTGCTCCCCATAATACCAATTCACGAAAAATCTGATGCAAATAAAGCATCAAGAATAAAATCCCAACCTGTAATAGAAGCAACGATTGATGTGTTTAATTTCTCTAAACGTTTCCAGATAAAATGCCTCAATTCATCTAACGTTCCAAAGCTT
>NZ_JAVRBR020000059.1:0-44774 GCF_034531165.2 Dendronalium sp. ChiSLP03b
ACGCAGTTTTGCTCCAACTACAACAAAAATGGTTGATACAGTAATCTCAGTTGCACTCAACTTAATGAATCCTCAAGATTTAAAAAATTGGTTTACTAATTGCTGTTACTGTACCTCATAACACCGGGAACTGCTGTAAATTACACGATTAGGGCATTGGCAAGGATTGTATAGCAGCTTTGTGACTTTTGTGAGAACGCAATGGCTTTGAGGATGTATGCCGTAACATTAACTTTAGCATTCTAAGGGCTGTAATGTCATAGGCATGTATGTTGCGATCGCCTTAATCATACTGCCTCAGTCAACCCTTGGCAGGAGATTGTGATGCTATCATAAAGTTTGGTATAGAGATGCTATAGAATAAGTAAATAACTGTTAAGTAAACACTAGACAGAAACTTTGTTGTAGTAAATCAACGAGAAAAGAGCAAAAAACCGTGTCAGTCGAAACCATTGAGAAGCGTTCCACCTCCCGCAAACTCGCGCCTCGGTATCGTGTTTTGCTCCATAACGACGACTACAACTCTATGGAGTACGTAGTGCAAGTACTATTAACCACAGTACCTAACCTTACCCAGCCCCAGGCTGTTAATATCATGATGGAAGCCCACACTAACGGGCTAGCCTTGGTGATTACTTGCGCTCAAGAACATGCTGAATTTTATTGTGAAACATTGAAAAGTCACGGATTAAGCAGCACCATTGAACCTGATGAATAGTCATTAGTCAGCGATCGGTGGAAAAACAATTGACAACTGACCCTACCTGCGGGAACGCCTAACGGCGAACGAGTGACGCTCGAACACTCGCTAACGCTAGCGCTAATGTCAGTTGTTTATGGGGGAAACCACGCCACTTGCTACCCTACAGGTTCCGCTTTAGCGGTACAAGTCGGCAGAGCCTTGACGCTCGAAGACTCGCTAACGGCGGTCGCTCATAGGGGAAACCCCCAAGACCGCGCTGCCGACGCTCTTACGTCGCTACCGCTACGCTAACACTAATGCAGTGGCTCCCCAAGACCACACTGATTCATAACTGACCAGATGAAAATCAACCTTGCCTCTTTAGCCCAACACCCTACCCCTATAAGGCTAGGTTGTTTTATTTTGACTTTGTTGTTGCTATGGTTGCCTCTTGCTACACCAATTTACTTACTAGTACGGGATTCCAACCTAGTAAGTATTCTGACAATGGTATTGCTCTATGCTGAGTTTATTGTTATTCTCAAACTCTGGGGTAGGTACGTCTACCAGCAACCTCAAATATTAAAGCAGTATGGCTTAGAAATTACGCGGCAAAATGGTGTGGAATTGTTGCGTGGTTTGGCTATAGGAATAATTAACATTCTTATACTCTTTGGCATACAAGGCTTCTTAGGTTGGCTAGTGTGGCAACAACCAAAAGTTTTCTTGCTGAAAGTGATTTCAGAGGGTTTAATTATCGGTTTGGGCATCGGCTTTGCCGAGGAACTGTTATTCCGAGGTTGGTTGCTAGATGAGTTGCAACGAGATTACAGCCCACGTGTAGCACTATGGATAGATGCCGTTGCATTTGCTGCATTGCATTTCATTAAACCACTGGAGGCAATTATTCAAACACTGCCGCAATTTCCAGCTTTAGTAGTATTGGGATTAACGCAGGTATGGGGAAAGCGCTGGCGTAGGGGACGTTTAGGTTTGCCAATGGGTCTGCATGGTGGTTTAGTGTGGGGATACTACATTATCAATGTTGGAGAATTAACGAAATATTCTGGTAAAGTTCCCGATTGGGTAACTGGTGTGAATAATAATCCCCTACAAGGAGTCATGGGGATGCTGTTGATGAGTGTGTTGGCCTTATGGATACGAGGAGGAACTCAGCGATCGCCTTTTTAGAATTACGAAATGGCGAAGTATTTCCGTTTGGATAGGAATAAAAACGATGACGCAATCTAACACTCACAAACAGCAGCAAGCTCAAAGAATACTAGAACTTTTTGCGATGTCTAGCGAGAAGCCGCGTAGCGTCTACGCACGTCAGCGATATTTAGATGCAGGAGGAAATCCTCAATGCACCCCAAGCGGACGTAGGGGAGATAATTACATGACAGATGAAGAAAGGCAAGAAGCGTTGGTATTAGGAAGGCAAGTTTTCGACGAAGAATATATTAATAACTTTTTGCAGCGCGATCGCAGTCAGTCAGCGTCTTCCCAAATTTCTAAGAGATAATATCAAGTTTGGATGATTACTCAATAATTTCCGTTGAACCTCACTCCACCTCTGGCACCCCTCTCCTTAGTCAGCTACGCTGTACGCACAAGTCTGGAATAGTTTACCCACTTGAGTTTAGGTGTAAATTTTACCCCACCCTAACCCTCCCCTTTATTTGAGACAGCTTATGGCTCAAGCTTTACCCAAACAACTAACCTTTGATGAATTTATCGAGTGGCTGCCAGAAAACTCAGAGGTACGCTACGAACTTCACGATGGGGTAATTATCGAGATGCCAAAGCCGACTGGGAAGCATTCAAATGTGACTGGCTTTTTGATAGAAGAATTAGTTTTAACTATCATTCAAATGGGAAAGCGCGGTATTTGGACAATTCCCAGAGAATCGATTGTCAAGCCTACCAATGAAAAATCAGGCTATGAGTCGGACATCATTGTTTTAGCTCAAGACGCTATTAGCAGCGAACCTCGTTGGGAGCGCGAGTCAATCATTGAAAATGCAACGAGTGTAAAATTAATTGTTGAAGTTGTCATTAGTAATTGGCGTGATGATTATTACAAAAAGCTTGCCGATTATGAAGAAATGGGTATTCCTGAATACTGGATTGTTGACTATGCCGCATTGGGTGGACGGGCGTTTCTTGGCAACCCCAAGCAGCCAACTATCTTTGTTTACCAGTTGGTTGAAGGTGAATATCAAGTTAGCCAATTTAGGCGAGGCGATCGCTTGATATCACCAATATTCCCAGATTTAAACTTGACTGCTGACCAAATTTTTCAGGTGGGAGGTGACTGTCGCTTCGCTCCACTTCAAAATTCAAAAAATTAATTTTGAAATACTTCCTAAACTGGCTACTGCTGAAGCTTTCTAATTGACTCCAGCACTTTTTGGTAATCATCTGTTCTTCCTTGTTCTGATAATCGCTAAACTCAATACCTATCAGTAGTCTCTTCTGAAAAATTTTTCTAGTATGCCATACCGATCGTGCGATCGCCTTAACTGGTTTATGGTTTGCGACTTCTGGAATTGCGATCGCATCTGTAGTAAAAGGAACTACAACAGTAAATGCTAAACTACATTTATCAAGCTTGAGAAGCAATTATGAGCGCCCTAATTCTCAACTTAAGTCCTACCATTGAGCTAACAGATGACCAGTTCTTCCAACTCTGCCAAAATAATCGTGACCTCCGCCTTGAGCGCACAGCAGAGGGAGAACTGATTATTATGCCGCCAACTGGATGGGAAAGCGGAAATCGCAATTCAAAACTGACAGCCAGGGTAGAGTATTGGGCTGATGCTGATGGTACAGGGCTAGCTTTTGATTCTTCAACGGGTTTCAAGCTTCCCAATGGTGCGAATCGATCGCCTGACGCATCTTGGGTAAGTCGGAAAAGATTAGCAGCCCTCAACCCAGATCCGGCGAAATTCTTACCAATGGCTCCTGATTTTGCCGTAGAGTTACGCTCTGCTAATGATAGCTTGAAGACTGTGCAACAAAAAATGCAAGAGTACATTGATAATGGTGTACGTCTAGGTTGGCTGATTGACCCCCAAAACCAGCGAGTAGAAATTTACCGTCCAGGTAAAGATGTCGAGGTTTTACAATCCCCCACTAGTTTGTCAGGAGAAGATGTGCTACCTGGGTTTGTGCTGGATTTGGCACAGATTCTAAATTAAGCAATCGCCTGACTAAAAAAGTGTTAGTGCTCTATGCCAAAATTAGCGTTGAAATTGTCTAATTAATTCCAGCGTTTTTTGATACAAATCTGTCTTTCCTTGTTCTTGAAAGAGTTTAGCTGCTTTTTGTAAATCCGCGATCGCCCCTTGTTTGTCTCCCAAATCAGCGCGGGCAACTCCCCGATTGCCATAAGCTTTGGCAAAGTTGGAATTAATCTTAAGAGCTAAGGTGTAATCGGCGATCGCTTCTTGCAAGTCTCCCAAGTTATAGCGGGCAAGTCCCCGGTTGCCATAAGCTACGGCATGGTTGGGATTAATTTTTATAGCTTGGTTGAAATCAGCTATTGCCCCTTGCTTATCTCCCAAGTCATTGCGGGCATTTCCCCGGTTGTAGTAGGCTCTGGCATAGTTGGGATTAATTTTTATGGCTTGGTTGAAATCAGTTATTGCTCCTTAGTTTATCTCCCAAGTCATTGCGGGCATTTCCCCGGTTATTGTAGGCTTTGGCATAGTTGGGATTAATCTTGAGGGCTTGGTTATAAATTGATACTCCCATTAGCACTGGTGCAAGTACATAATCAAATTTCATAATTTAATTTTTATATGTATTATTTGAATTTACTAGAAAATAGATCCAATCTCTTATACATATGAAGCAATGAGAAAACATCAATCAGTCAGCATACGACAAATTTAAGTATGTTCAAATCTGTTGTTTTTGTGCTGCTATTGATACTCTCTTGCTCAGTGGCACTTCCAGCTTTGGCATCTATATGTCGCAATTATGGTAGTCACAGAATTTGCATTGTTAGTATTAATCGCAGTGCCAAAAATTACTGGGAATACAGGGCAGTTGTTAGTGTGGATGGAGTGAAAAGACCTATGGAGGTTTACAACTGTCGCGCTGGGGTTAAAGTTCAACGAGATGGGACTGTTTTACCATTTGAACACAACGACCTTGGTGAGATGATATGTAGTTTTTTCCAGAAGTCGTAATGCTTATAAAAGTTAAGAAACTGCTTCCGCTGCAATTGTACCCACCAGACAGGCTCTATCCAAATTAACGCCGTTCAAATTTGCTCCTTCTAACTCTGCACAGAGCAAATTCGCCCCTGTCAAATTCGCCCCTGCCAAATTCGCCCCCCTTAAGTCAGCTTCTTCAAGATTCGCTTCACTCAATAAAGTTCCTTGCAAATCAGTACGGCTCAAATCTGCACCTTTGAGATTTGCGCCAGTCAAGTTAGCACCCCGCAAGTCAGCACCCCGCATGTCAACGCCTTGCAAGTTGACGTTCATCAAATTAGCACCGCTTAAAAAAGCTCCTGCTAAAGACACATCGCTGAGTCTCGCTCCCATCAAGTTTGCACCGCGCAAATTGCTACCCCGCAAGTCAGCACCTGTTAAATCTGCTTGCATCAGGTTCGCTCCCATCAGGTTTGCCCGCAAGTCAGTTGCTTGTAAGTTCGCCCCCATTAAATTTGCTCCCTCCAAATGCCCACCTTCGAGTTTGGAAGCATTGAAATTAGTGCCTACAAGGATAGCGCCAGCAAGATTAATGCGGCTTAAATCAAGTTGGGAAAGTTCCTCATCTTCTAAATTTGCTCCAGGAAGTTGTTTGAGTTTTCCTAATCTAATGGCTTCAATATTCATTTGGGGTAACTACTAATCTCCTCACTAGTCTTGTTGTGGCTATCCCATCGGGAATCAAGTAGCCAGATGCCAGTGCTAATTTTGGGTGTCATTAGGGGTAAGTCGAGTCCTTGCTGCAAACCCATGACTAACAAAGTTAGTGTATCTACAAGTTTAGGATCGAAGCGGGTGGATTGTTGTTGTCTGCACTCATCCAAAGCTTGAGTAAATATCTGTTCTCGACTCTGATTTGACGATTTTAACTGATTTACTCGCCATTGAAAGTCTGCCAATAAGGCTAAAATTCTTGACTCAAGGGGAATTTCATCTCCAGCTAAACCTGCTGGTTCTCCTGTACCATTCCACCACTCGGTTTGGTGAGTAATAATTTGGGCAACTGCTCGCAGTCGTGGCATTGTTCGCAATACCTGCGCGCCTGGCACTAAAGGACAGCTTAAAGCAGTACTGGGGGCATCTTCTTGGTAGCGTGTGGATGTACCAGGAGTGAGAACGCTCTCTGCTTTTTGTAGCGGATCTATGCGATGTAGTAAACCTGCCAGCCGTAATCTCTTAATCTGCCATGCAGGAAGATCTAAAAGCTGCGCCATTGTTTCGGCAAGTATCACTACTTCCGCCGCTGCCATGGGATTGTTAACATCTGCTGTATCCATGAGTTGCGCCATCCGCAAAAATGCTTGAATTTCGTTAGAAACCAAGTTGCGGTCTAGCGATTGTTGGCGAAGGGCTGTTGGGATAGCTAAATTATCCTGACCAGTTTGGAGATAATCTACTACGCGGGAGACAACTGTACTCAAGTTTTCCGATCTAGCGATCGCTGGTACAATTGCCTGTTGACGATCTGTAAGTTTGTTCGCTAGTTCTGAATTGTATTCTTTAATGTGAGCGATCGCCAATTCAGCTGTTTCTTTGACTAATTCTGGTTCAAATGTCCACAAGCCATAGAATTTGCGCTCTATGTCTGAAGCTGGTTGCCCTCCTTCGCCATAATCAACTTCTGATAGCTCTTGACAAAGCACCATCGCTGTGTATTTTGGCGATAAGATAATTAAGTGCCACTCCTGCGCCACTGGATCGGTTGCATCTAATGCTACTAAGTCTACGTTGGGTAGTCGGCTTGTGGGATGTTCGGCAAAGCCTGTATCCGGCGCTGCCATGATAACAATTTCACGGCTGCACTGGGCGATATCTGCGTATCGTTCTGCTTCTTGGAGATACCATTTACCCCGTTGAAAGGCTGTAATTACTAAGGGTGTACTATCGTCAGTTAAAATATGATCTTCTAGGGCATGGCACAGAGAAACTAGGGTATTTTTGTAATACACTCCGAATCTGATTGGTCTGGTGCTATGGTGATGTGCTATTTTTAGCTTTTGTAAAATTGAACCTTCTAACATAGGGCTTGATAAAAGGGATTGGGGATTGGGTATTAGGGATTAGAGATTGGGTATTAGCGATTGGGTATTAGGAATAAGAATTAGTAAATATATCTTTCAGTCCTAGTTCCCAGTCTCTAGTCCCCAATCCCCAGTTCCTGTATTCTATGATACACTAGCTAGCTGTTTCTCTTTCGTTTCTATGGGAGCGGAAAGAGCTGCTTCTAAGTCGGCACAACCCAACTTTTCTTCTAATATTTTCATAACTTCGCGTCCAAAGTCATTGGGATTTTGTTGCCAAGCTTGCAAGCAGACTTCTCCAAAGAAGGAACCGAGGGGTTCGGGATTCCAAAGGAGTTTTTTAGCTGTCCACGGCATTAAACTCATAGGATTGTACCCTGGTTTGAGGATACCCTCTTTGAAAGCATACTCTTCTAGATGAGTATGAGGTTGCAGCCCAATAAAGAAGATAGCAGGTTCGACTTTATCCGCACCAAAAATTCTTTCTAATTCGCGGTGATAGGCGATGGTTTGGCGAATGGTTTCAGGTCGTTCGTCAATAACATTAAACGAGTAGTTGACGGAAACTAAATCTTGAAAGCCAGCTGCTTTTAAGTCACGGCAGTTTTGCAAGACGTTTCTGAGGTTGTACCCCATCCGCATTTTCCGCACGAGTTCTTGAGAACCACTTGTAATGCCGATTTCAAAGTAGTTCATTCCCGTCTTCACCATTAACTCACACAGTTGAGGTGTCAAGTTGTCAGCTCTGATGTATGCTGCCCAGTGGATATCTGTCATGCCAGAATCAACTATTTTCTGCAACAGTTCCACAGCATCATCGATAAATTTACGTGCGGGAATGAATTGGGCATCGGTAAACCAAAAGTTACGAATGCCGCGCTTGTACAATTGGCGCATTTCGGCAACTACTTCATCGGCTGGATTAATGCGTACTTGTTTACCTTCGACAACGGTGTAGACACAATAGCAGCAGTTGTGCGGACAACCGCGTTTAGTTTGTACGCCGATGTAAAAGTCTTGTTCTTCTAAGTAATAGTTAAATTCAGACCAGATGCTTTCTATATAGTCATAATCACAGGCCGTTTTTTCTAAAGAGGTGGGTTGTTCGTGAATCAGCCGCTGCCGTGGTTGAGTTTCTCCGACGATGTAACAGCGTTCATCCCCAAACTCTCTGCCACTTAAAAGTTTTTCTAACAGGGTTTCCCCTTCACCCACAGAAATAATTGTGCCTTGGGGTAAGCTTTTACCCAACTGTTCGTAAAATACGCTGACTGCACCACCACCCACAACTGCACGAGCTTTACCATTATATTTTTGGGCGCGTTTTAAACCACGTTTGATTAATCCGAGGTTGCGCCACAACTCTACGTAGTAAGCAATGAAGATCCGCAAACCACCTAATGCCCCACGTAATCTTACCAATGGATTTTTAGCGTAATAAAATTCAAAGGCGTTTTGCAGTGGATTTCCACCACGTCCACCGACTGGGGCATAAATTTGAATATCTCGCCAAGAAAAGACTAGCAGTGTCGGTTTAAATTCATCGACACAGCTATCCAGGGCGGAAGCATAATCTAAAGGTGGTACAGTTCCCAAATCAAAAATGCGCTGCTCGATTTGAGGAAATTGCTTGTGGACGTGATCTGACAGGTAGACAACCCCAATAGGAAAGATGGGGTTACAGGGAAGGCGAACGTAGAGAATTCGATTTTCCATCATGGGGGTTTTAACTTCCATCTTGCCGTTCTTGAGGGGAAAGCGAGACATCTAGTTTTAAACTATCTTCGTTTTGTTTATCTTTCTTACTTCAATCGTGCTTGACATTTAAGCCGATTTCTGTACAAAGTTGGTCATTTATTGACAACTTTAGGTAATAGCTAAATTTGCTTTGCATCAAACAAGATAGGTTTTATGAAAAAAGTTTTCATATATATTTACCATAACATTGAGTTTATTCATTAAGCGACGATCCCTTCTGATAAATCTGGGGATAGATGAAACAAAAAAATTTCTGAAATTAAGATGAGGTAATGACTGCTTTAGCGTGACTAACTTATATTTACCTCCGGGTAAAATCTGAAAAATTATCTGCTGTAGTGTATAATTTCAAGATAGACAAATTTTTTTATATAATTTTCATCATCTGAACATATCTTTAGATAGAAATAACGTAGAAAATTTCAGTTGGTAGTCGGAGTTACAACATCTGGGGATCGCCAAGTGTTAGTTTTGGTGGTGTAATGTAAAATTGTGGCGTAAAGCTCCTCAGCAGTTATGGCTCAAATATTAGATCCACTACCACCTGAGCAATCGGGGAACATTCTCTGCTGCTACGTTAATGCCACGAGCAAAATCCAGGTGGCTCGCATCTCCAATATCCCTAACTGGTACTTTGAAAGAGTTGTTTTTCCTGGACAGCGCCTCGTGTTTGAAGCACCCTATGAAGCTCACATGGAGATTCATACGGGGATGATGGCAAGTGCAATTTTATCGGATAAGATTCCCTGCGATCGCCTTGCAATTAACGAGCATAGCAGTAGTGAGTTTAATACAGACTCAATAGGGAACGACCCTATCAGTAAAAAAACAATGGTGCAATCAATTAAGACAACAACCGAAGATACAACAAGATCCTTAACAGTCGCTGGTTTAGCATCCGTTGATTAAGAAAACAAATTTATTTCATTTTTAAGGTTGCTGAAATTCAGCAGCCTTTTTTGTTTGGGTGTCAGGAGGCAGAGGGCAGAAGGCAGGAGGCAGAAGGCAGGAGGCAGAAGGCAGGAGGCAGAAGGCAGGAGGCAGGAGGCAGAAGTTAATATTGATATTTATTATTCAAATTATTCAAAACTCTCCGCGTCTCCCTGAACTCCCAGTTCCCAGTCGCCAATCCCATTTACAATCATTTTTATGAATTTACCTTCTTTTCTCTGGTTATGGAAAATAGCTGCTTGGTCAATGGGGTTGTCGCTGTTGGCGTATTTACTGTTAACGTTAACTGGCATTTGGATGTGGCGGACGAGAAATTTGCAGAATGTCCCTAGTTTTCTACCGTTTGCTGGGGGATTGCAGGGGGTGCGATCGCTACACTATACAATCGGCATTAGTATGGTCAGTTTAGTACTGCTGCTGTTGCTAATTGGCATTGTTGGCACGTTGGGACACTTTGGTTCCTTGGGACACTCATCACACCTAACTGCTGGCTTGATAGTAGTAATGTTGGTTTTGCTATCTGCTTTCAGTGCGACGCAAATTCGTGCTAGACGACGTTGGGCCAGACCTTTACACATAGGTGTGAATATTATTCTGTTTGTAGGATTTGCCTGGGTGTCCCTAACTGGTTGGAGTGTAGTGCAAAAGTATTTGCCTTAACGTGACACCTCGTATTGAGGCACTGACAAAGCTTATGGGTAGAACAAATGGCTGGCTATCCTACAATAAATAAAGAAAAGCATTATGATTAAGCCGTGACAGCAACCTCAGCCAATAACTCAGCTTCTGTTTTTCGCCTTTCTCCATTAATTCGGGTGACTCTGTTGAGTCTATATTTGGCACTCACAGCACCATTACCTTTTTTGTCCCAAGTAACAGCTGCACCCGTACCACCAGCATTGTTGTGGGTAGGAATTAGCGTCGGCTTAGTTGCCTTGTATGGGGTGTTGACTGAACGAGTAATTTTAGATGACCAAGGAATTCAAGTTACTTATCCTGTCTGGATACCTCGCTTCTTTCGTAAAGGTTGGTTTTTGCCTTGGTCGGAGGTAAAACAGTTAAAGCCCCGTTCGACTGGTCAAGGAGGGCTGGTTTATTATTTTCTCAGCAAAGATGGGAAAGCTTATTTATTACCGATGCGTGTAGTCGGATTTGCCCGTTTGGTGCAAATCGTGCAAGCCAAGACAGGCATCGATACCACAGATGTTCGCCCTTTGGCACAGCCGTGGATGTATGCAATTTTGCTATTATTCACATTGCTGCTATTTGTTGTGGATGCCTGGACTATTACCACAGCCTTGGCGACCTGATTATTTAGTTGTCAGTTGTCAGGAGTTATTCTCCGCGTCCCCGCGTCTCCCCATCCCCACGTCCCTGTGTCCCCTCATCTCCCCATTGAACTTGGATAATGTCACTTCACAAGCCCAACTGAGATTTGAGCAAGTTAATCTATTTACGAGGCTGAAGGGCAATCAGCAAGGATATCCTATCTTGCAGGATATTTCCTTTGAGGTATTTCCAGGAGAACGAATTGCCATAGTAGGCCCGTCGGGCGCTGGTAAGACTTCGCTATTGCGTCTTATTAACCGCCTGAGTGAACCTACTAATGGCAAAATTTATTTGGAGAATCAGGAATATCGCCAAATTCCTGCAATCCAACTACGCCCAGCTGTGACACTGGTATTACAAGAATCAAAGCTACTGGGGATGACAGTCCAACAAGCTTTGGCTTATCCTTTAGTTTTGCGCGGTTTGCCCAAACAAACTATTCACCAAAGAATTAGTCACTGGACAGAACGACTGCACATTCCTAGTGAGTGGTTGGAACGAACTGAAGTACAACTTTCAGCTGGACAGCGACAATTAGTAGCGATCGCTCGTGCCCTGGTCATCCAACCGAAAGTTATACTGTTAGACGAGCCAACCTCTGCCCTGGATGCTGGTACAGCTTCTCATTTGATACAAGTCTTAACCCAGCTGTCTCAAACTTATCAAACTACAATTTTGATGGTGAATAACCAGCTAGACTTAGCCCAAATGTTTTGCACCCGACTGTTATATCTACAACAAAGTCGGCTATTGGCAAATCAAATAGCCTCTGAGATAGACTGGGTTAACTTACGAGATAGCTTGATGCAAACAGAAGCTCAAGCTGCTGAGGAATGGAGTTAGTCGCTACTCTCCAATTAAAAATTAAAAATGCAAAATTAAGAATTGGATTCTTCTTTTTTAATTTCTAATTTTTAATTAATCTCTCTACGACCGTTGAGTACTAAGTGTAGAACGTTGATTGCTGAATCTCTCTTTTGCTAACTTGGTTTGTGACTGCGGAATGTTGGCATTCAAAATTTCCATGTTAAATCGGTATCCGACATTACGGATGGTTTGAATCAAGCTAGGTTGACGCGGATCGAGTTCAACCTTTTTCCGTAGCGATAAAACATGAGTATCAATGGTGCGCGGATTGTCGATAGCGTCAGGCCAAGCACGACGCAGCAATTCTGACCTACTTAGCGGCACTCCTCCAGCTTGTGCCAAAACGTACAGTAAACTAAATTCCTGGGGTGTTAAGTCGATGAACTCTCCTTGGAACCGAACGCGGCGCTGCACTAAATCGATTTGCAAAGTGCCATAATCCAAATATGCTGGCGCAGTAGGTGTGCGCTTGCGGCGAATTAATGCTTCTACCCTTGCTAAAAACTCTTGCATCCCAAAAGGTTTACTCAGGTAATCATCTGCTCCCGCTTTCAAACCTGCGACGATATCGGCTTCGTTACTACGCGCTGATAGCATCAAGATAAGAGGCTGTTGCTGACGATGCAACCAACGGCAAAACTCAATACCATCACCATCAGGAAGATCCGCATCTAGAATGACTAGAGTAGGTTGATGGGCTAGAAACTCTTCTCTTGCTTGATAAATGCTGGCGGCTTGATGCACCCTGTATTCCAACTGTTGCAAGTGCCAACCCAGCAACGACCTCAGATGGGGATTCCCCTCAACGATTTCAATACAAACCGAACCCACGGTGGTAAGACCCCTTAGCGTCGATGAATTTCAAGGTAACAAGCCCATGCTCAAGGTTTTGTAGTCTTTGTTACTTCAATTGCAATTAGCTTTACATTTCCATAAACAAAGAGTGAAAAAATCTTTAACTTACGCCTTGCCCAAAGCTGAGTTAGTAATATTCTTTAATTTTTTCTTAAATTTTTGTTAGACTTAATCAAAAGTTCTTTTGGTTCACTATTCTTCCCCTAGAAGGATGTAATCCCTTTAGGAACTATAACCAAACAAGGTAACCAATACCTGAGGCAGCTTTTAGCCTGATGGTATAGGTGGATTCCATCTCATCACAGCAGGTATCAGTTGCCAATACACTTAGGTAGGAGATAGAGAAAATCAAAAGAATAGCTTACTAAATCATCATATTCCGAATTTTCTGGAATAGGATTGAGTGAGGTTGTAGCTGCTGGAGGATGCTCTCCAAAGGAGATGTAGATATATTTATCTTGAATTGATGCCAAAAGAGTGGAAGTGATACTTCACATTTGAGCGTGAATCATTTACAATTCTCATTCCAAAGAGATTAATACAGCAGTTATGCTCCAAGACACACAAACCATCCGCTATTACCAAAGAATTACCGACGCCTTCGTCGAATTATGGAATCGCGGTTATCGTACGGATGATATGCGGATGTATTTGGATGGATATCTAGCCGCGCTGCGACATAGTAACGCTATTGAACCTATTCTGATTCATCGCCTAGAGGAGGAAGCCAGTCGCTACTTGTACGATGCATCCAATTTTGTAATGACGCAACCACAACCAGATTATTACTAACGCCTTCAAGAGGGTTATTGATAGTAATCATGGATTAACGCAGATGATTATAACATATCATTTGCCTCGATCAATGGTGCAGTAGTGTAAAATTTTGGTGATATTTTTTTGATACAACTATCCCCTCAGCAGAATTTTGGTTGTGCCAATGCTCTGAGGGGATTTTTAATTTTTCCCAGTTAACGAAGACCAAATCCAAGCAAAGAAGACTATTTTTATCTTTTGTGTTTCTCCTGTGTTCCTCTTGCAGACTGAATCTTGCTTTATAACCAGGGGGAGAGGTACAAAAGGCTACTAACATGGAAATTTAAGTATTAGAGATGAAATTAATTTCACATCTCTGGTAGCTAATGAAAATGCCATGCAAAGCAATTTAGTCATGTTCCCCAGCGTTGAAGCTGAGGGAAAGAGCGTGCAAATAGGGGAAACAACAGTTACCAAGTACGGCAGTGCTGAGCAGCAATTTATAGAACTGTTGGTAACGGAAGATTTAGACAATCAATTGGATGTAGAAGTTGCAAAGGTCAGTGAGTTTGAACGAACTCTCTCGACAGCAATTCGTGCCGCTTATCAAAACGCCTGTGGTGACGAACAGGCTCACCGTTTTCTTCAGCGGATACTTTATCGGATTAATCGGCTAAAGCTGTTTTGGTACGATGATTTGCAGCACTATACTAATGAGCGATCGCTTTATTTGTCTTCATGTCGCAACCAAATTGAAGCTGCTTGGCAAAAGTGGGAACTGGCACAAATCAATGTATCAGCATTACAACAATGTGATGTCAAACAAGCTTTAATTGAGCGTGGGGCTGCCGATCTAGATCCGCCACTGTCAGACGATAGTCGCTACATCCGCGAACAAATGACTGAAGCTGGCTATCGTCACTTGCTGGCGATCGCTTCTTTTGATGGTTTAGTCGAAGGCAGTCGTCTTTCTCGGATTTTGGGCGGTGCCGCTAATGAAGTGCAGTGTATGCTGGTGCGGGTATTACTTGAAGAATACGGCAACGGTCGTTTATCTCGCAAGCACTCGACATTTTTTGCCCAAATGCTGGCTGAGTTTGGCATGAATATTGAACCAGAGGGGTACTTCGATTTAGTACCTTGGGAAGTTCTAGCTTGTGCTAATCATAACTTTCTGCTAACTGAGCGCAAACGTTATTTCTTGCGTTACAGCGGTGGGCTGACTTATTTTGAGGTGGCTGGGCCTGCGGCTTACAGAAATTATTTGACAGCGGCGCAACGACTGGGACTGTCAGAAGCAGCCATGGGTTATTGGGAACTACACATTAGAGAAGATGAACGCCACGGACGTTGGATGTTGGATGATGTAGCTTTGCCTTTAGCTGAGCAGTATCCCGATGATGCGTGGGAGTTGGTGCTGGGCTATGACCAAGAGAAACTAATGAGCGATCGCGCGGCTAGTGCTGTTGTGCGCTCGATACGCGAAGCCGAACAAACTGTCTTAGCCATAGGATAAATAGAAAAAATTAGAAATTAACAATAGCAAGTTTTTTACTTGCTTTATTAACTTGGCATTTTTAACTCGTCCTATCGGCGCTCTTCTCCTAAACCGATTTCTTTAGTGAGTAATTTCTCACTTAAAGAACATTTTTTATTGCCTTGATACAAGGTAGTAATTTTTGGCGTTGATTATACATTACCATTGAAGTACAATCACATGAAAGATATATTTTTCTGTCCTGAAGAGTCTAATTTCTACTCAAATTGTTTAGAAAATTTCGTACTCAGAGATTGTAGAAATTCTGAGTCTGTTGTTGAGTTTGGCTCAGGAGATGGTAGCCCTGTCATCAACTCATTATTAAAAAATAAGTTTGATGGGTTGATACAAGGCTTTGAATTAAATACCTCTGCATGGAAAGCAGCAAATTTAACAATAGATGAATATAATCTTGCTAATAAATACATGATTCATAATTCATGTTTGTTCAAATCTTCTAAACCCAAAGCTAAGTATCTCGTAGCCAATCCGCCCTATCTACCCGCACCAGATCCAGATATTTATATGCCATTATTATTTGGAGGCACAGATGGAGCCACAGTTACTAATGAGCTTTTATCTTTGGATTATGACAATGTACTAGTTTTAGTATCTAGCTTTTCTAACCCTAAAAGTACCATTAACCAAGCCAAAGATAATGGCTATCTTGTCAAAAGCTTTATGGTTTTACCTTTAAAGTTTGGATATTACAGCTCAGAGCCAAAAGTTAAAAATTACATAGAATATTTGCGACGCAATCAAATGGCATTTTATTCTGGAGATTATTATTTTTTAGCTGGCGTTTTATTTCAAAAGCAACAAGAATGTACTGTTGATTTATCTAATGAATTAGCTCAAGTGATGACGAGTTTGTAAATAGTCATTAGTTACTTCTCCCTCATCTTCCCCTGCTCCCCCTGCTCTCTTATTCCCAGTCCCCGATTCCCGATCCCCAGTCCCCAATTGCGTTAAGCTGAATGCAATGATTAGACACCAAAATGGCTACCAGATATGTTTTGGAAGCAAGGATTATTGTTACTTTTGGGGATTATGACATTTTTCCTAGCTTCCCCAGCGTTGGCAGACTGGACTCATCCGCTGTCATTTAGCAATGCAGAGTTATCAAGACGCGATTTTTCGGGTCAAAGTTTGCAAGCTGCTGAGTTTTCTAATGCCAATATGGAATTAGCTAACTTTACAGATGCTGACTTGCGAGGAGCAGTCATGAGTGCTTCGGTGATGACGCAAGCGAATCTGCACGGAGCCGATTTAACTAATGCCATGGTCGATCAGGTAAACTTAACTAAAGCTGATTTGAGCGATGCTGTTTTCAAAGAAGCTCTTTTGCTCCGCGCCATCTTTACTGATGTCAATATCAACGGTGCAGACTTTACTGATGCAGTTTTGGATAAGGCGCAAATCAAAGAATTGTGCGACAAAGCCAATGGAGTGAATTCTAAAACTGGCGTAGAAACTCGTGATTCTCTAGGATGTCAATGAAGCGTGTTGGTGTAATTGGTGGCGGTCAACTTGCCTGGATGATGGGGGATGCAGCAAAAAAGTTAGGAGTGGAATTGATTGTACAAACTCCTAGAAGAGACGATCCTGCTGTAGCGATCGCTCAGGAAACTGTTTTGGCCTCTGTTGATGATGCCATTGCGACAAAAACTTTAGCACAAAAGTGTGATGTCATCACCTTTGAAAATGAATTTGTTAACTTAGATGAGTTATCTGTCCTGGCACAACAAGGAGCTTGCTTCCGCCCTAGGTTAGAAGCTTTGGCTCCGCTTTTAGATAAATATCACCAGCGCTGCTATTTAAAGGATTTGGGATTGCCCGTTCCCAATTTTTTCGCTCTTGAACGCCAAGAAAATCTCGCATCTAAAATAGAATCTCTGGATTTTCCGGTCGTCTTGAAATCCCGCCGTCACGGTTATGATGGTCAGGGTACTTTTATCATTCAAGATTTGGCTACTTTACAGCAAAAGCTATCCGACATCAATCTGTTTTTAATTGAGGAATTTATCCCGTTTGAACGGGAATTGGCGATCATTGCTGCGCGTTCTGTAGAAGGTGAGGTTGTCACTTACCCAATTGTCGAAACCCAACAAGAACAGCAGGTGTGTCGGCGAGTAATTGTACCAGCTGATATTACACTTAAGCAAGCAGCAGAAATAGAAGCGATCGCACATACTCTATTAAATAGCTTGCAAGTAGTCGGAGTTTTTGGTATTGAGCTATTTCTGACGAAGAATGGTAAGGTGTTGGTCAATGAAATTGCACCTCGCACCCATAATTCTGGGCATTTTTCTCTAAACGCCTGCAAAACCTCTCAGTTTGAGCAGCATTTGAGAGCAGTTTCTGGTTTTCCTTTAAGCGATCCCAGTTTACAGTGCGCTAGTGCTGTTATGGTCAACCTCTTGGGATATGAAAATTCTCAAAGAGACTACAAAAGCCAGCGCCGACAACTAGCAGAAATTCCCCAATCTCACGTTTACTGGTATGGTAAGACAGAATCTCGTCCCGGACGCAAGCTAGGACATGTCACCGTTTTGCTAGACACTGGCAATTGGGATGCGGCAAATGCAACAGCGCACACCATAGAATCAATCTGGTATCCCAGCTAAATTTCCGAGAAAATCTCAATTTGAAACACACAAGCTGTTTTGGAAAGCTATAATGAGTTAGTTGCACTACGACGTTGGTGACTGCCATCAAGTTTTTTGATCTATGTCTTTAAAGAAAAGGGAACCAAATAGTTCTCGTGGCAGTAGACCGGGCATGTACCCGGAAACTTTAAACGAGGCACATCGGTACCCACCTGGTTTAACCAGGTCATAAACTTAGGTAAAACGGCGTCGCGGTGAACTCAAAATTATTAGCTCCCAAAGTTAGTAAAAACTTGGGAGCTTTAATAATAAATATCAGGGCAGCTTATAGGATAAATTAGTAATTAAAAAGTAGAAATAACAAATATAAAAATAGACATAGTTAGCATTTTGCTTATCTCTTCACATAGATTAAATTTCCAGAAACTATGTAACTTGGCTATTGTAAATCCAGAAAACAAAATCTGTATAAATTGATTCTAATTTAGCGATCGTTCAGAGTTAAGATTACAAAAATTAGATTAAATTGTGGTTAAAGCTACAGAAAATTGTCACAACAACAATTGATTCAAACTTCATTTCCTGCCTCGGTTCGCCGACTAGACAATGGTTTAACGTTTATTCATCAAGAAATTCCTACTACCCCTGTAGTTGTGGCCGATGTTTGGGTGCGTGCTGGAGCAATCCTTGAGCCAGAACCGTGGTTCGGCATGGCTCACTTTTTAGAACATATGATTTTCAAAGGCACAGCAACGCTAGCTCCTGGAATGTTCGATTACAAAATTGAAAACAAAGGTGGTGTGAGTCATGCAGCCACAAGCTACGATTACGCCCATTATTCACTAACTACAGCGGCTCCTGACTTAGCAGATACACTACCTCATTTAGGAGAACTACTGCTCAACGCCGCGATTCCAGAGGATGAATTTATCCGCGAACGGGACGTAGTGCTAGAAGAAATTCGCTCCTGCCATGACGATCCCGACTGGATAGGATTCCAAACCCTGAACAAAAACATTTACCAAAACCATCCTTACGGGCGTTGCATACTTGGTACGGAACGGGAACTCATGCAACAGTCACCAGAAGCAATGCGTTGTTTTCATCGCGCCCACTATCAACCGGAAAACATTACAGTAGTAGTGGTGGGAGGAATTGCCCTACAGCCAGCCTGGGAACTAGTAAATAGCTCATTCGTTAATTTTGCCGAACGCGCTGATTGTCCGCAATCTCAAAAAATGACAGAACCAGTCATCGCTGGCATTCACCGTCAAGAACTTTATTTACCACGCATCGAACAAGCGCGGTTGTTGATGGCGTGGGTTGTACCAGGAGTAGAGCAAATTCGCACTGCTTACGGTTTAGATTTGTTGTCAGTATTATTGGCAGAAGGGCGGACTTCGCGTTTAGTACGTCATTTACGAGAAGAACTGCAATTAGTGCAGGGAATTTGTAGTAATTTTTCTTTACAACGAGAATCGAGTTTATTTACAATTACTGCTTGGTTGGAGGCAGAAAACCTGGATAAAGTTGAGTATATAATTCGCACTCATTTACACGATCTACAAATTACAGGAATTAGCGAACAGGAAATTGCTCGCACACGCAGGTTACTGTGTAATGAGTATGCCTTTTCTACCGAAACACCAAATCAGCTCACTGGGCTTTACGGCTACTACAGTACTATTGCCCAAGCTGAATTAGCAGTGGCATATCCTCAGCAGATTCAATCATTTGATGCCCAAGAACTGCAACAATTAGCTAAACAGTATCTTTCGCCGCAGAATTATGCGGTTACTGTCCTCAAACCCTGTTAGTCAGTGGTCAGTGGTCAGTAGTTATGAGTGCTGAGTGCTGTTAGCGGTAGCGGGGCGTTTAGCCCGTGCTGAGTTAGGAATTAGAAGTTAGGAGTTTTTTCTTTGCTTTCCTCCCCTGCTCCCCCAGCTTTTTCAAGTCAGCTACTCATGGAAAAAACCCACAACCAAAGATGAAAATCTCTTTCACCCACACCCTTACACCTATTTTCAAGCTAGGCGGACACAAATATTTGTCGCTGAGGCAAGACACCAAGGGCAGATGGGCAGTGGAAGAAATAACTAATTCCTGCCTTCTGACAACTGACAACTGACTCCTGACAACTCATAATTCAAATCGTGAAACCTTCCCTATCCCACTCCCCTATCCATCGCACTGTATTAAACAATGGCATTGTAGTGCTAGTGGCAGAAAATCCGGCTGCGGATATTATTGCAGGGCGGATTTTTATTCGTGCCGGCAGTTGTTACGAAAAGCAGGAGCAGGCAGGGTTAGCCTATTTGCTCTCAGCAGTCATAACAAAGGGATGTGATGGACTTTCGAGTTTAGAAATCGCCGAACAAGTCGAGTCAGCTGGGGCGAGTTTGAGTGCGGATACAGCCACTGATTATTTTTTGCTGTCATTAAAGACAGTAACATCAGACTTTGCGGAAATCTTAGCATTGGCAGGACGGATTTTGCGATCGCCTACATTTCCAGAAGTCCAAGTGGAACTAGAACGGCGTTTGGCACTACAAAATATTCGCTCCCAACAAGAGCAGCCATTTACTATTGCCTTCGAGCAAATGCGGCAAGTAATGTACCAAAACCATCCCTACGCGATGTCGGTGTTGGGTAACGAAACTACCATGAGCCACTTAACGCGTGCGGACTTAGTAGAGTATCACCAAAATTATTTCCGTCCGGATAATTTGGTAGTTAGTATTGCCGGTCGAGTTACGCAACAAGATGCAGTCGCATTGGTAGAACAAGTATTTGGTGATTGGCAAGTTCCCGATCGAGCGCTGCCAATTCATGATTTACCTGAGATCCGAGTCGAACCGCAACACCAGATCAAGCCCATGCAGACACAGCAATCAATTGTGATGTTGGGCTACTTAGGATCGTCGGTGATTTCTCCTGACTACGCCCCACTTAAGTTGCTTTCTACCTACTTGGGAAATGGGCTTTCAAGTCGCTTGTTTGTGGAATTACGAGAAAAGCGGGGACTAGCTTATGAAGTATCTGCATTTTACCCAACACGGCTGTATCCAGCGTCATTTGTAGTTTATATGGGCACAGCACCAGAAAATACCAGTATAGCTGTAAATGGACTGCGTACAGAAGTGGATCTACTCTGTAACGCAGAAGTATCACAAAGCGCACTACAAGCGGCTAAGAACAAGATACTCGGGCAGTATGCCTTAGGTAAACAAACTAACGGGCAAATTGCTCAAATATACGGCTGGTATGAAATTTTGGCTTTAGGAATTGATTTTGATACTAAGTTTCAAGAGTTGATTGCATCTGTGAGTGCCAAAGATGCCATGGCAGCCGCGCAGCGGTATTTACAGGAACCTTATTTGTCTTTAGTCGGTCAAGAAGAAGCAATTAATAACGCTCTTGACTATTGACTATTGACTGTTAACGACCGTTACAAGCAATTATACAATTTATACGTGATGCTAGCTTACCAGCTGTTTTCTAGACTCAAGCGGCTGTAATATTAGCATCAGAAGATTCTGGGAACAAATTCCATGAAAGGCAGCCTGAAAGCAAGTATCTTGAACTACTTAAGGTCACCGAAAGCATTTCGCTTCTTGAGCGCAAATAAGTTTTATTGGTTACTCCTTTGCTCTACGTCTCTGCTCATTGGTTTCTCTGGTGTAGTATCAATTGCCGCACAACAAGAAATTGCCCAAGTAAATGTCGGAAATAACATCAATCGTCCTACCCTCAAAGTTGGCAGCCAAGGCGAACGTGTATCCGAACTTCAGGCCGCTCTGAAGCTTTTAGGGTTTTACTCAGATACAGTAAATGGTGTCTATAACGAAAATACAGCTAACGCTGTTTCTCGTTTTAAACAAGCAGTTGGCTTAAATCCAGATGGCATTGTTGATGCCGCCACTTGGCAGCGACTATTCCCAAATGGACTAGCAGCTACACCAAGCGTCTCTTCTAACCCAACACCTAACTCAGCATCTAACTTGACAACATTTCCTGTTCCGACCCAGTCTAGTACAATCGTTCCAACTCAGACTACTACAATTCAAGGTGTACCTCTCAAACCTGAACCAAGACCTGCTACAACGCAAGCTGTAGATCCCAAACCTGAGCCAAGACCTGCTAAGCGCAAACCTAATACAACTCAAAGGTCACAAACAACGCCTAAACGTCCATCAACGCCAACTCGCAGCACATCAAACACACGCAATACAACAACTACACGTACTAGCCAAATTCCAGGCGTTCAATACACTTCAGAAGGATGGCCGATTTTACGATTAGGGATGCAGAATCCCGAAGTTACCAAGTTGCAACAGCGACTGCAAAGGCTTGGTTTTCTCAAAGGCGGTATAGATGGAGACTTTGGTCCGACAACCGAGGAAGCAGTGAAAGCAGCTCAAAAACGTTATGGACTAGAGGCTGATGGGGTAGTTGGTGGCGGTACTTGGGAAGTTCTCTTGCGGCGATCGTCAAGGTAACGGTAGGCTAAATACATATTTGACAGTTTCTTTAGTCACTTTGTTGATGGCTAATCGGTAACAGCTAATTGCCATTAGCCATAAGTGAGTCAATTTAAGCTTTTTCTTAATATTTGAAATTATGAAACATTTTTTATTAACTTGGCTTGGAACTGCGGTTGCTTTGCTGATCACTGCTAATATTGTTCCGGGGTTCTCTGTCAAGAATTTTGTAGCTGCCCTTATTGCTGTAGCAGTTATCGGACTAGTTAATGCATTTATTCGACCAATTTTAAGTATTTTGGCGTTTCCGATTACCTTACTTACTTTTGGCTTATTTACATTTGTGATTAACGCCTTAACCCTCTGGTTGGCAAGTGCTCTAACACCTGGTTATGGTTTTGAGATTCAAGGTTTCTTGCCTGCTTTTTTGGGATCGATTGTATTGACGATTGTTTCTAGTGTAATTAGTTATTTCCTCAGAGCGGTTTTGTAAGATAAGTTAAGTGAATGCACGATAAGGGATGTAAATATCCCTTATCCTCGCACTCTTGAGCAACAGCTAGCGTTACTGCTTTTAATTGCCCGTGTAAGCGAAAAATTTGTTTAGGAATCAAAAGCCTCACTTTTAATTTGGCAGGCACAGGGAGTAATTTGGAGCAGTTGGATGAATTGGGATGAGAGGCGGCGAGAATAGCCGCTGCTTCCGCAACGCTGGGTGTTCCCACTTGCGCTTCAATAATTTTCGCCGGGTTAGGCACAGAGACAGTAGACAGAATTTCTGCTGTAAAGGTTTTTATAGGTAAATTGCGTAGGCGGCAAAGTTCTACTAAAGCAACTTCAGAGGCTTTGGTATTGATGGTAGCAAAACCTGCGATCGCACGTCGATCGAGTTGATTATATTTAAAGACTTGCTCAATTGCTGTTTCAATTAACTGTAACGAACTACCACTCTGGCAGCCAATTCCCACCCATAAATCTCGTAACTGCCACTGCTGTTCGCTAATTTTTTCTTTTACCAAGGTTATCTCAGTTGAATTTCAAACTTGGAATTACTTCGCAATCCTAGATGAGATTAGCCTTTTCATTTGCCCGTTCACTATGATACTTGGAAACTGATCGTTAGAATACTGTTCCACGAAATCAAAACCTATATATTAAGCATATCTAGCACAGTAGGAAACGCCGAGGGGGAGACTAGGTAAAACATTAAAGGTAATTTCCTTCTTTATTTTGGCTTCTTTGGTATCTTTAGAAGCAAAAACTTTTTACCTGTGCTTTCCCTCGGTATTCCAATTTTTTATCCTCTCCGCCGCAGCAAGCTCACAACAGCTGCGACGGGGTTTTGCTATTTTTACAATCTTATATTTGGATTTGATTCTTTATCTACCTCCTTGGTATTAAGATATATACTCTTCATTTAATGGTTTGTCAATATTTTTATAAAAATCTATTGAGATAAAATTTTTCTTAAAAATTTTGACTTTGCATCACAACAAAGAAAGCCTACAACACCTCTGAAATGGTTATTCCTGCGCTCCAGCCTTTTTTAGACTCCTTACTATATCTCTATAGCCATTAAATTCCGCAATCATCAAAGCAGTATAACCACCCCGGTTTTTCACATTCATCTCTGCTCCAGCTTCAAGCAGTATCTGCACAGCTTCACCATAGCCTCCAGAGGCAGCCCACATCAATGCCGTCGCCCCTGCCGAATCTTGAAAGTTCACATCAGCTCCCTTTGCCAGCAATATCTTGATGATTCCTGTGTAGTTGCGTTCGGTTGCTTTAATCAAAACAGTTTTGCCATCATCTCCCAAAATATTGGCATCAGCACCGTAGTCTAGCAACACCTTTACCGTCTGGGTGTGTCCCTGCGATACAGCTAGTCTTAAGGGTACTTCACCTAGATTTTCATCATTTACATCTCCACCACAATGCAGTAGTGCTTCGACGATTTGGCTATGTCCTTGCAATGCTGCTACAAGCATTGGTGTGTCACCTAGGTGATTTCTAATCTGTACATTTGCACCCCGATTCAGTAATACTTGCACTATATCAATGTAGCCTTCGACAACAGCAATGTGGAGGGCAGTTTCACCATCTTTGTCTTGAAGATTAATTTGGGCCCGATCTAGCAAAGCAGCTGCGATCGCACTATGTCCTGCTGCCGCAGCTGCTGATAGCGCTGTTCCACCATCCACATTTGTCAGATTCACATCAGCCCCAGCTTCCAGTAATGCTTGCACAACATCCAGATTTCCCAAGTCTGCTGCGATCGTTAAAGCTGTTTCGCCTTCTTCATCTTGAAGATTGACATCTGCACCATTTTGTAATAAAACTTTGACAACTGCTGTGTGTCCATGTTTCACAGCTAATTTTAAAGCAGTGTCATCATCTTTATCGGTGAAATTTACTTTGGCATCAGCAGCTAATAAAACTCGTACCACATCGACATAACCTTTGAGTGCTGCTGCCATCAAAGCTGTGCTGCCATCTTCATTGATTGCATCCACATCAGCTCCTCTGGATACTAAAAGCTGCACAATATCAAGCTGATTCGCACTAGCAGCCAACATCAAAGCCGTCAACTTGTAGCGTTTTCTGGGCAAATTGATATTTGCCCCAGCATCTAGTAGCGATCGCACAATTTCGGTGTAGCCTAAATTGGCAGCAAACATTAAAGCCGTGGTACCATCGCGATCGCACGCTTCCACCTCAGCACCCCCAGCCAGTAGCACAGCTAGCCGCGTGATATCGCCACTTTTAGCAGCCTTAAGCAGCAAATCGTTGTTTTCAGTCATGAATGAGTCCCGCACTAACGGGTTTTGTTCGTCTAGTCTCAAAATTTAGTCTGAGATCGTTTAACCACTTTTGCAAGCAGGCTAACTATGAAATAGTAGAGGAAAGAGCGCACGGGGACACGGGGAATTTATTACAAACATTCTCTGCATCTCCCCGGTTTATTTTAAGGGAATCCCAAAAATTAAATTATCCAATTCTTACATCCAATACAACTATATAGATGCTTCTTCGCCAGCTTCCCCTGGGATTAGATATTTTTTATTTGGAAGTCTTTTACCCCAGGCCACTTTAAGCAGCGAACTTAGAGTTATGCTAATTTTTATGAAGATTTAAGAATTCAGCGAGAACACAATGAATCCTGTACTGTCTCCCTCGATTAAATATTGGCTGAACTTTTTTCACCCACTGCTCATGTGGGTACTATTGGCAATCTCACTTTACGCTGCTTATCTGGGGCTACAAGTACAGCGTACCAGAAGCGCTCAAGGGGAAGAGAAGAAAGAACTGATTAAAGGTAGATATAATGTCAAACACTATCAAATTGGGTCTATACTCTTAGCTTTGATGGTGACAGGTGCGATTGGTGGTATGGCTGTCACATACATCAATAACGGTAAGTTGTTTGTGGGGTCGCACCTGCTAGCAGGACTTGGCATGACGGGTTTGATTGCATTTTCGGCTGCCCTATCTCCTTTTATGCAAAAAGGAGCAAATTGGGCACGTGCGACTCACATCTTATTAAATTTCACGCTTTTGGGGCTGTTTGCTTGGCAAGCTGTCACTGGCGTGCAAATTGTCCAAAGAATTCTTACTAATGCGTAGTGCCTAGTCAGGTGTCAGTTGTTTATTTTTCTTGACTGCTGACCACTGACCATTAACTACTGACAATTCACTCACCGCTTTTTGTTGGAACTACCAAAAAATGAAACTTCCAAGGATTGATGAAAATCCTCTTGGACTTTGCGTGTTAAGCGGCGAGACACTTGACGGACGATTTGGTTTAGTAAGCGATCGCCTGTAGATTGAATTAAAGACTTGGGCAATCGCTGAATAAACCGAGGAAAGTGAAGTTGAACTACTAAATCCAATTCCCATTCAACTCGTGTTACTTCACCCGGATTGTTGGAAGCATCCTGAGCCAAATCTTTTAACTGTAGCGATGCTCGATAGTCTACGTCGTAACCAGGCGGTTGATAGTCAGGAATGGGGATTGTACGAATACGATAGACTCCAGCATCTGGAGGTAATAATTCTAAACCAATTTTTGGCTCTACTTCATAACCAAAAGAGCCAAAACGACCGATTGTCAAAGCATAACCATTTTCACCCAGAGGTTGCACCTTCATCGGTTCAGCACAACGCGTAAACCACGAACCGTGAGTATTGAGATACTTGACAACTGTATCTGCTGGGGCATACATTTCCATACAATCACTATAACGACCGTAAAACTTGGTCGGTGTCCCTACAGATGCTTCCTGGGATATTTCGTCAGTTTCTTGTTGGCTTGAGGTTACAGGTAAAACAGTTTCTGGTATTTCTAAAGAATGATATTCGCCGTTTGTTGAAAGCATCAATGCATTCCCCTCTAAGTTGGCGTTAGTCTATATTAATAATTCCCAGCTTGTTTGGGTCGTTTAGCAATGAGACTCCATTTTGACCGAAATCTCAAGAATATGTCACGAACTTTATAAAATCACTAAAATAAAGAACTAAACAAGCACATATTAGTTTCCCAGGATAGCGTGTGTCATGAAAGCATTTGTAGCAGGGGCAACAGGTGAAACAGGTCGTCGGATTGTACAAGAACTGATAGCGCGGAACATCCCCGTTCGTGCTTTAGTGCGGGATACAGAGACGGCTAGAGCTATTTTGCCTCCCGGCGCTGAATTAGTGGTAGGTGATGTGTTAAAACCAGAAAGCCTGACTGCTGCTTTGGGAGACAGTACAGTCTTGCTATGCGCCACTGGGGCAAAACCCAGCTTCAACCCCACTGGTCCATATAAAGTTGATTTTGAAGGTACTAAAAATTTAGTTGATGCAGCTAAAACCAAGGGAATTGGGCATTTTGTCTTTGTTTCTTCTTTATGTACTTCTCAATTGTTCCATCCTTTAAACTTATTCTGGCTGATTTTAGTTTGGAAAAAGCAAGCGGAGGAGTACATCCAAAAAAGTGGTCTTACCTATACCATTGTGCGACCCGGCGGTTTGAAGAATGAAGATAACACAGATGCGATCGTCATGCAGAGTGCTGATACATTATTCGATGGTAGTATTCCTCGGCAAAAAGTCGCTCAAGTTTGTGTCGAGTCATTGTCTGAGCTAGCTGCACGCAATAAAATTGTTGAGATTGTTGCTAAATCAGAGGCTACCTCTAAAAGCTTTGGGGAGTTATTTGCTAACGTCGCCTGATTGAATAGTGCTGAGTTAGGAGTCAAAAAGACAAGGGGACAAGGTATATAATCCCTCTAATCTGCCTCATTCCCCTCTTTCCACCTAGCGTATGGCGAACTTTACCGAAATCAGTACATCGATTGTTGTTGTTAGCAAATATAGTGAATTTGAAGGAGTCTGACTCTGAAAGGCTTTGAATTCAAAGGCGTTGAAAAACTGATTGGCCCCATAGCCGCACTTCTCGCTTTCATATGTTTGTTGCAGTGGTATATATTTGGAGACTTGCGATCGCCTTCCGATCCCATGTTTAATGTCAAACAACCACCTTTGGTCATGAAAGGGGGTGACCCTCACATCCGCGCCTTGATGCGAACTATCTCAGCTAGTGAGGCAAATGGCAACCGTCCCTATTCTCTGTTGTACGGTGGACAGCAAGTTAACGATCTCAGTCGCCATCCTGAGATGTGCATCACAATTGTCATTGGCCCCAACACGGGCAATTGTTCCACCGCCGCTGGCAGATATCAAATTATCAATACGACTTGGTATAATATTGCCCCTCGTTATCACCCAAACCCAAAGCGGTTAATGTTTTGGGTTTCTTATAGTTTTGAGCCAGAATATCAAGACTTAGTAGTTTACCGTTGGTTAAATGATTCGCAAGTTTGGGGAACTGATATTGGTCAACTGCTGCGTCAGAGAAAGTTAAATGAAGTATTGCGGCGACTGTCTCCTACATGGACAAGTTTGGGATATGGCATAGAGACCAATTCCATCAGCAGTTCTTTGCCTAAGATTTACCAGACAATGTTGCAAGAGGAATTAAAAACAGCCAATCAATCGCCATCACCAAGTTTGACCTCAACACCAACCTCGCAACCTAATAAAAAGTAATTACAATCTAGTTTTATGGCTGCTGCTTAGTTAAAAACTCTCTAAGATTTTGCACAAATTCCAAAGTATTTTCAAAATGAATATTATGTGCAGAATTATTGATTAATTTAACTTGAGCAAATTTCAAGATTTTAGCCATTTTTGTATTAATATTTATAAATTTTGCATCATATTCACCAACTAATAAAAGTAAAGGTACTGTATGATTTTTTAGCTTTTCCCATAAAGAGGGTTGGCTACCAGTACCCATGAATTTTAGTGACTTAGTTAGTTCACCTGGATGATTCTGTAATCGACTTTCTAACATGCAATCAAAGTTAGGATGTTTGTTTATAAAACCAAAAATTGGCTGATTGTACCAATTTAATAGAAAAGTAGCAAAATCACTTTTGGTAACACTTCTTGCTAGTTTCCTCGCTATTTGAGCATCTTGTTTAACTCGTTTTAGTCTTTCTACTTCTGTTGCTAAACCTGGAGAAGCTGACTCCAGCACAACTTTAGGAAACCTTTCCGGAAAATGAAGTGCAAGATATAAAGCCAATCTCCCACCCATTGAATAGCCAACTAAAAAGCATTGAGTAATCTTTAATTCATTTAATAAATTAACCAAAGCCTTGGCAGTGTTTGCCATTGTGTAATCTTCATCCCCGCCCAAGACTTGAGTTTTGCCATGTCCAGGAAGGTCAAGTGTTAGATAAGAAAAATCATCGGCTAGTAATTCTATAACTTCATCAAATTCTTGAATATTGCCCATGAAGCCATGCAAGAAAAAAATCAGTGGTCTATCTGTATTAGATATTAAAGAATAGTTAAATCGATAATCGTCAAAAACCATATTATTAGTAAATTAGACAATATCTTACAAATATAGCTTGACAAAGAAACTATACTGGAAAAACCCTTCACATACAGCCAAAATATCGAAAGTTCAGTTGCCACAATATGTATCGTGGTACTAGTTGATTATTTGTATTTTTGAATTAAGGTAAAAACCGATCTAAAGCTGCTTTTAACTGTTCAATTTCAGTTTCCATATTGCCTTCTTTAGCGGCTCTGGCAATACACTCAGTTAAATGTTCATCCAAAACGATTCTTGCTACCCGATCCAATGCACCCCGCACAGCAGCAATTTGCAATAATACATCAGGACAAGGGCTACTTTGTTGCACCATTGTTTTAATGCCGCGAACGTGTCCTTCTATACGTGAGAGCCGATTGACAATTCGCCGTAATGACTCTTCGCTATGGACGTGAGGATGTATCGATTCTCCATGGTCATGAGTATGAGCTGCATCTTCGTGGCTTGCATCGTGACTATGGGAGTTTTCTGCTTGCTGAGATATAGGTAAAGATTCTTTGGCTAGTCGGTTTGATCCATTCATGGGTTATCAAAGCACTGGTAGTACTAACTAAGATCGTAGCGCTAGCGGCGACCTAGGAGAAGGAGTACAAGTCAGCAGAGCCTTGACGCTCGAGGACTCGCGCTTCGCTGCGCTAACGGCAGTCGCTCATGGGGAGCCACTCCGTTGCGGTGAGCAGTCCGTTGGGCGGCTTCGCGGACTTGAAGGAACTGCGAACCCGAAGGGGGGTTACCCCCGTTGTAGGCGGAACGCCTTCCCGTAGGGTAGGAAGTGGCGTGGAAACCCCCAAGACCCTTTGGGTGACGCTCCTGCGTCGCTAACGCTACGCTAACACCAACGCAGTGGCTCCCCAAGACCACACTTATTCATCACTGACTCCTAACTCCTCAATTCTCAGTAAATGGGTAAAACCCGAACCTGCAAAGGGGGAATCTCCATAATAGCTATGGAGCTAAATATTCAATTAATTTTAATTAGGGTAGCTTACATAGTACCCTAACTTCAGTAATTCAGGAATGAAGCGAAACCTGAAACAGATAATAAATGTCAGTACGCTGGGATTTTCATCCAACCTGTAAAAATAATTGTAGATAGATTTGTCACCTGAAGTATGAAGTTTCAAACATTAGCTTTTAGTCTTTACGCTTCCTTTTGTCATGAATAAGTAACAATTAGGCTTATAAATTTAGGTTGTGATTATGCGATTTTCCAAACTACCTCGTTCTATACGTCAACTCAGTACTCATGTGTTAGCCATCTTTTTAGGAGTTTTGCTAACAGTTAGTTCCCTGCGGGTATTACCCTCCCAAGCGGAACCTGCACCAAATCCGGCGACTAACACGGATGCGCCAGAACTGATCGCCCAACGACAATCGCCAGCAACCACTGCTATAGGCAGTACTAGCTTTGTGACAGCAGCCGTGAATCGTGTTGGCACAGCAGTTGTCAGGATTGATACAGAACGTACAATTACTCGTAGAGTCGATCCATTTATGGAAGATCCGTTTTTCCGGAGGTTCTTTGGTGACAGCTTACCTCAACAGTTACCTTCTGAACAATTGCGGGGTCTTGGTTCTGGTTTCATCATTGACAAGAGCGGGTTGATTTTGACTAATGCTCATGTGGTAGATAAAGCTGATAAAGTAACAGTTCGCCTCAAGGATGGCCGCACTTTTGAAGGAAAAGTTCAAGGCATTGATGAAGTAACAGATTTAGCGGTTGTAAAAATTAACGCCGGTAACGATTTACCAGTCGCTTCCTTGGGTTCTTCTAATAATGTACAGGTAGGAGACTGGGCGATCGCAGTTGGTAATCCTTTAGGATTTGATAATACCGTGACCTTGGGAATTGTCAGTACCCTCAAACGTTCTAGCGCCCAAGTCGGCATTTCTGACAAACGCTTAGACTTTATTCAAACCGACGCAGCGATTAACCCTGGTAACTCCGGCGGGCCACTATTGAATGAACGCGGTGAAGTGATTGGGATTAACACTGCAATTCGTCCGGATGCAATGGGTATTGGCTTTGCTATTCCTATTGATAAAGCTAAAGCGATCGCATCTCAATTGCAACGTACTGGAAAAGTTGCTCACCCTTATTTAGGCGTGCAAATGGTAACTTTAACACCCCAGTTAGCAAAGCAAAATAACACCGATCCTAACTCTTCTATTGAGATACCAGAAGTTAACGGTGTTTTGGTAATGCGAGTTATACCAAATTCTCCAGCGGCTACAGCTGGCATCCGGCGCGGCGATGTCATTGTCCAAATTGATGGCACAGCGATCGCCACTGCCGAACAGTTGCAAAATATTGTAGAAGATAGTCGCCTTGGTCAGGTGTTACAGGTGAAAGTGCGACGGGGTAATCAAACACAGCAGCTATCAGTACGCACAGCTGAGTTGCAAAATGCTTCATAGTTAGTGCTGAGTCTAGGGGTAAGCCTTAGACATGGGTGTCAATTAAGAATCAAGAGGCCCAAATAAGCTGAGTGTCAGCGTTAATTTCTCGATAACGCTGACACTCAGCTTTAAAAAGTTTCCATCAATTCAATACACTTGTGCATCTGCTGGCGCATAGTATCGGTATCAGCATGAAACCTTCGCCCATGACCTGGTAGCACCCATTCAAAAGAGTAATTAGCCAAGTCACGCATTGATTTAATTTGTTCTGGCCAAGAATACCAGCAGACATTGTGGAATGCTGCTAATTGATGCAAGCTTTCTGACCAAGCGAGATGGTCGCCAGTGAAGAGATACTTATTTTTGTAGAGTAGAACCGTGTGTCCTTTGGTGTGACCGGGAACCGGGATAATTAGCAAATCTGGAGTCAGGGAAAATGGTTCCAAACCAGTTAGCTGTATTTCTACATTCCGAGTACCTGCGGAAATCTCATCAGCATGGAGAATACGCTGACAGTGGAAATGTTCGGCAAACTTTTGATGATCCGCCACATCATCCCTATGAGTTAGGTATAAATAACGAATTCCCCCCATTTCTTCTAAACGCTTAACTAAGGGCGTTACAAAGCTGGGAGAATCAACTAAGATATTACCTTCTGGAAGTTGAATGAAATAACTAGCAGCACCATAAGATTTTTCAGAATGATAGCCGCAGTGATAAACATTTTCATCTACTAAAATCGGAAAACTTTGTTGAGCAACTTTGATATCCTCTGGCTTCTCAACTGTACCAATGGAATTGGTGGGACAAGCTAAAAGCGCTTGGAGTGCTGCTAATCTTTCTGTTTCGTTATTTGGTTGATGATAGACTGCTGACTGTTCATCAACACTATAAAAAACTTCGGGAGTCATCCAGCGGCATGTATCACAATCAATACAAGTGGTATCTACATAAAAATCGCCGTTGACATTTTGCGGGCGACGAAGATTTAAATGAGCCATGTTATACCTCTCTATACCTAGCTACTTGCTAGGCGGGCAGTAAATCCCTATATCACCACGCTAGCAAAACAACTCTTGACTAATGAAAAATTTCACCACCAAGTATGAGAATTTGGCTTTTCCCTCCACCCGCTTTCAGGCGTAGGTACTAGGAGATTAATTTGCTATTGCGATCGCTATGTTTTAACCATCCAGCATGAGTCACCTAATAGCAGCTTTCACTGAAGGGATAGTTGCTTTTACAGCCACAAATATCGATGACATCATTATTCTGCTGCTATTTTTCTCACAAATAAACGGTAATTTTCGGCGGCGGCATATTTTTATTGGTCAGTACCTTGGTTTTGCTGCGATCGTTATCGCTAGCTTACCAGGATATTTTGGTGGCTTGGTAGTGCAACGAGAATGGATAGGATTGCTAGGACTACTACCCATAGCAATTGGTTTCAAGCAATTAGTAGACCGGAAACCAGAAACCACAGAAGTTCAGACCGTAAGCAGTGATTTTAAGCAGTCTTCACACAGGAACCCCATAGTAGCTTTTATTGGGAGTATTTTGCATCCTCAAACTTATAAAGTGGCAGCAGTCACAGTTGCTAATGGTGGCGACAATATTAGTATATATATTCCCTTATTCGCTGGTCACACCTTTGCTAGTTTGGGAGTAATTTTAATAGTATTTTTTTTCATGTTAGGCGTGTTGTGTGCTGTTGCTTATCTGTTAAGCCGACAAGCTGCTATTGCCTATGCATTAAGTCGCTACGGTAAGCTTGTGGTTCCTTTTGTGTTGATTGGCTTGGGTTTATTTATTATGTATGAAAGAGGCACATTCAGCCTATTACCTTGGGTAAAAGGTTAACCGATTTTCAATTTTAAATTGCGATTGATAATCAATCCTTTATGAACATTTAATATCTGGTGCGATCGCACCAGATAAATTTTGTTGTTTTGCTTCAGGAAAGATTTGATAATCAGATTGCGTATTTAGCAGATTGAAATCCTGCTGAACGTAGTATCCAAATAGACCAGAGATATTGTTTAACTACACATAAAGTCCAGCAAGCTTTTATTTGTCTTGCTGAAGTTAGCGGGACACCTGAAACTCTAATAAAGTCAGTATACGTAAACTAATCGAAAGCAATCGAATCAAACCAGTAATATGGTCTTCATGTTGCAAGTAAATCGGTGTCAAGGATAAGGAAAAAATATCAAGAAATATGAAGAATAAATCTTTTTGGTAATATTTGTATTACAAGATAAATGCCTGATAATGCGTTAGTGTTGTAGTACGTTTTGAAGTTATGGGTGAGCTTCCTCTAGATGCTAATTAACTTTTTTGAGTTTAACCAGAAGCTACAATCATTTAACAGCACTGCTTACAAAGATATATACTTGCGATTATAACCAACTGTAGACTTCCACAAATCTAATCGTATATTTAAGTGTTATGTTTAAATTAGCGAGAAATATTTTCGGCTATGTGAATAAGCCCGTGACACCTTCCCGGATCTAAATCTCTACAGTATATTTATTCGGGAGATTTTTATGTCACTTTATGTCAGCAATTTTTCTGGTCAAATTAAGGAAAATGAACTTAACCAAGCATTTTCAGAATACGGTTCTGTTAAAAGAGTTCAATTATCCATTAATCAGGAAACTGGTGAGGAAAGCGGATTTGCATCTGTAGAGATGGAAACAGATGCTGAAGAAGCATCTGCGATTAAGGCACTTTTGGGCAGTAAGTGGATTGTTCGTCGTCTCAAAGTTAATAAAGCTATTAATGGTTTAGATACAAGTTCCTCATCCTGACATTTGTAATGCTTGCATACAAATCAAAGCTTTGATAGTCCATTAAATTAAAATACATTTTCCTTATACAAGTCGCAACTTTGACTGACTCTCATATCTAGGTGAAATAATTCTATACTTCGGGAGTGTAAATAAATTTACAAATTCCTGTATTTGCCTCACTGAACTTTGCTCGTTTTGTAGCTTCAGAACTAAAACCAAAATCATTAAGCAAAAAATATAGCTAAACGTTGTCTACCTTGAAAACTGTAGTTTTTTGCCAAAATACTGAGATTGCCTCCTTACGTCGCAATGAAACATCTGAATTATTAGAAACTCCAGATTTAAACATGGACAAGATTTAAATTCTTAAAGGTTTTGGGAATTAAAAACCTATAAATTTTAAATATGAAAGGAAAAAATTGTGTATTAAACTAAAAATTGCTGCTACTTCTAGTGAAATCTATAGCTTCAAAATACATTGTTGAAGTTAAACTCTGGCTAGATTATAGCAAATTTTCAATCGCGCGTTTTTTACACGAAAATTTATTCAGAATTGGTATAAATTAACCTTTTTTGCCTTGGACAAAAGAGTAATTTGATAATTTTTAACTACTATAGTTTACACTGAATTGGGCGTGTTTCAAATTTAAAACTATGTTATAATTAGATTACCGAGAAATATTTTTGGTCAAGTGATTGACTATATAGACACCTCTCCAAATCTAAATCTCTACATCCTCTGAATTGGGAGATATTCTATGTCAGTTTATATTGGTAATCTATCCCATGAAGTTGAAGATGAGGACATCAGACATGTATTTTTAAAGTATGGATCTATTAAGAGAATTCTACTGTCTACAAACCAGAAAACAGGGGAAAAGAGGGGATTTGCAGTTGTAGAAATGGAAACAGGCACCGAAGAGGTCGCAGCGATTCATGCATTAAGAGGTACTGAATGGATGGGTTATAGCCTCAAAGTTAATAGAGCTAAGACCATCGCAGATACAGGTTCGTCGCGCCAGTTTTAATTGCTGACAAAAGTGTCTAATGCTTTCCTTTTTGCTTTATAAAGTAAGTTAGGTAAGGTATGCCGTGATTTCCTGACCGCAGAATGTGAAGATTTTGACTGCTTAATCTAGTAGGAGAATGTTGATGTCGAAGGAAAGAAAAGGTAACCGAGAAACTAAAAAAGTCAAAAAAGATCCCAACAAAAAAAAGGAGAAAAAAGACCCAAACAGATATGACGGTGTAGGGCAATAACTCTATTAGGATGCAACTTTTCCATTATCCTTAATTGACCCACTTATAACAATAACCAGAGAAAAACATACCCACTGCTCTCATTTCCTCTAAAAGTGGAGGACATGGAGTACGAAGCTTTGCTAAGCCAATTCTTTGATGAAGTTGAGTAGAAATTGAAAATTAAAGCATTGAATGTCAAGGCTGGCGATCGCATTGTTGCCTACTGCAAGAATAAAAGGCAAATCTGCAAGGTCAAACAAATTTTAGATCTAGGTCAGACGAATATCACTCTCTCAGTATTCACGACTGAGCATTATCGCGGCTGCTTAGTCTCATGCGTAGTCCGGTTCCAGTGGGACGCTTTAGTTGAATTAGTAAGTTAAAGCAATTCTTTACTTTATTCAATATCGCATTTTCTGGAAAATTTGTTACATTACGTCACATACATTGGTAACTGCGACAACGCTTGTACTAAGGAGATTTACTCATGTCAGGATTCAAGACTTCTACCTCTACTGTTTCAGATGAGCGTAATGGTGTACGTTTTGGGTTCACTCCTGAGAGTGAAAATTGGAACGGTCGCTTTGCAATGATTGGCTTTATCTCTATTATTTTGATTGAAGCTTTTTCTGGGCAAGGATTCCTTCATTTCTGGGGCATCCTGTAAATTGGTGTAGGTTTTCGCCTTCATCTGGTTAAGCTTGGTTCACCTAGAGGCGAGAACTAATTTTATCTAGCGGCGATTGGGGTAATTCCAAGGGCTTCTACCCTTGGAATTTACAAAGTGTTTATACAATCAACTCTATCCAGAAGAATGTTTACACCGCAGTCATACTTTTACAGTCTGAACTCTAAAGAGCATAATTACCCTTACTTAGATATTAATAACTTATATGACTTTCTATGCTAGTTGTTCAAGCTGTCTCTCTAATATATAGTTTCTATGTCATAGTAGAAGATGAGAGTTAATTCGGCGACCGCGTTTGTTTTTAGTATTGACAGGCTTTTTGTTTTTGGTATTTACAAACTTTTCTCCGAAACTTAAATCTCTATACACTTATGATTTCGGAGATAATCTATGTCACTTTATGTAGGCAATCTTTCTTACGAAGTTACAGAAGAGAGTCTGAATGCTGTATTTGCAGAATATGGTTCTGTCAAGCGGGTTCAGCTACCTACAGATCGTGAAACAGGTCGTTTGCGCGGCTTTGGTTTTGTGGAAATGGGTACAGATGAAGAAGAAACAGCTGCCATTGAAGCTCTTAATGGTGCTGAGTGGATGGGACGTGACCTTAAAGTAAATAAAGCTAGACCTAGAGAAGAAAGAGGCTCATTTGGTGGCAACCGCAGTAATTACGGCGGACGGAACCGTTATTAAGCTTTATAGATTTAATTTTTTGAGCTAATCTGTTAGTCCAGCAACTTAGTTTGATCTATTAACGGCTCAGGCATTTTTGCTTGAGCCTTTTTGACACAAAATTTAGACTACGAACGAAAATATCAGCTTGAGAAGCCAAAATCCCTTTTCTGGAGTTCTCCATGACAGACTTAACATTTCCCGTCCAACCCGCCGTTCTCATCACCATCATAGGTGAAACAGTCTTGAAAGAACGGATTATTAAATTGCTAAAAAGCCATAATGTAAGCGGTTACACCATTAGTCAAGTACAAGGTGAAGGCGGACACGGAAGACGCTTGGCAGATATGGCAGGTTACAACACAAATATTGAAATCAAAACTATTGTTTCATTAGAAGTATCTGATGCGATCTTTTGGGCACTCAAAGACGAGCAGGGCAAGCACGCCTTAATCGCTTTCCGACACAATGTAGAAGCTTTCTATTGATTAACCCCTTTTTATCAGTTTGGGCTAAAATCTGGAATCTTTGTTAGTTATATTGTCGTCAAAAATTTGTTTTTTAAATTTTAGTTTAATACTAAAGAATTAAACTTGATAAACTAACTTCCAACTTACCATCATTAAAATGGCGTAAATAATGAATCGTAGAGGGCGTTGAGGAGTTATTTCGCAAACTTTAGCACCTAGCAGCACACCTGGAACCGAACCTAGCCATATAGGCAATACCAGACTCCAATTAACTGTTCCCAAGGTGAGATGTCCAAGGGATGTAAATATTAATAAAATTGCTGCTTGTGAAATATCTGTACCCACTAACTTACGGGCATCAAGACGAAAAAAGGCAATCAGCACCAAGGCAAACATTGAACCCGATGAAACGCTGGTTAGACCAACTAAACAGCCTAAAATCGCTCCTAATGTAATTGTTAGAAAACGACCCAAGTTAGTTTTTAAATCTAATTTTGGCAGTTCGGGTAAAGTGAACTTAGGAAAAAAAGTCAAGAGCAACAATTGTATGAGAGCCAACACTGTGATTAGCAGAATCGTTACTCCCAGCAAGCGGAGCAAGATGTTATCCAGATTATGCTCTCCTGTATGCTTGACAAGGTGCAAAATTCCCACTCCGAACAGTGAACCAGGAACACTCCCTAATGCCAACCATTTGACCACTTCTGTGTCTAGGGTTTTCTGTTGCCAGTGCTTGACGCTGCCGACTACCTTCATTAATGTGGCAGCCACAACATCAGAACTCACAGCGATAGAAGGCGGCACCTGAAAGACAAAAATCAACATTGGGGTGATCAAAGAGGCTCCACCAATTCCTGTCAACCCAACAATAATGCCAACAAAGAAGCTTAAGAGCGGTAGTAATAAATAGTGCATACTCCTATCCAGAAATGGGTTTTCAAGTGCAATCAGCTCATATAAGATTCAGTTTGGTTTTACTGCTAGAACACAGCAAAGCAGGCAAACTACAGCCCTTTGTGAGACAAAGTTCCTAGTGGCAGGTTATTGCACTTTTGCAGTTTCACATGCAAAAAGCGGTAAGTTTATCGACTTACCGTATTTTACTCATAATCATGATAAAACGTCTAGCGTACTCGTTTTCTCTATCGCACCCAATTAAGAGAATGCTGCATAGTAGAAAAATAGAGTAATCTGCAATTCAGTACACCAACTTATTTAAGACTGCCGATGAGTTCGTGTATCAGTCTTTTTAACTCAAATAGAATAGACTTTATAACACTAAACATCACTGAAGCAGTACTGAGCAATGAGTTCTATGCGCCCCTTCATATTCAGTACTACTGAATATGAAAATGTTCAGTAGTAAGTAGTTCAAGTAACGAACGAGTAACTACTGACAGATAAATTAATCAACAACTTCTACGTTAATCGATCTCTACCTAACATGAAAGATGCGAAAAAAGCTAACAAAGAGCGTCAGACACCTCTTTCTTTTCTCAAAAACTTATTTATTGCCCATTGGCGATCGCTCTTACTCCTCTTGATAGGAGTATATTTACCCTTGCAGGTCTTTGAAATTCTAGCAGTAAAGATTTGGCAGAATGCAGGTGGCTTTCCGTGGGATGTGCCCATTCTTTGGGCAGTTCACTCTACAGCTAACCCACAACTGGATATTTTGGCGATAATGCTGGCTAAATTTGGGTCGTTTTGGACAGCCTTACCGATTTTGAGTGCGATCGCACTCATATTATTATTCCAAAAACGCTGGAGAACTCTAGCCTATTTACTCACCACCTCAATAGGCAGCGCCATTATTAACCGCACAGCAAAAGAATTCATGCATCGAGTGCGTCCTAATCTCTGGGAGTCCAGTGCGCCTGAGTTTGATTTTGCCTTTCCCAGTGGTCATGCTATGACAAGTATGACCTTAGTAGTAATTTTGTTAGTTTTAACTTGGGCTAGCCCTTGGCGCTGGTTGCTTTTCGCGTTCGGCAGCTTGTATGTGGTCGCTGTTGGCTGGTGTCGTCTTTATTTGGGTGTTCACTTTCCCAGTGACGTTCTTGCAGGCTGGATGGTTGCATTAGCTTGGACAATTGGGGTAAGTCTAATTATCAAACCGTATTTGACTCAAGCAATTCCCATAAGTAGCGATAGTCCTGAGGATGAAACTTCTCTACTCCCTGAAGAAAAACAGTTAATACAATAATCAGCGCTCAAGTTGCACATTTGAATAGAATGCAGGAGGCAGAGGGAGCAAAGACAAGGGGGACAAGGAGAATAACTCTTAACTAATAACTCAGCACTTTCAAGTCAGCTACTCATGCGAAAAACCCACAACCAAAGATAAAAATGTCTTTCGTCTAAACCCCTACACCCATTTTCAAGTTAGGAGTACATACTTCAGTCTTTTTGTACTGTAGTGCGATCGCTAATCTCTTAACTTGCTATGTCAATAATCTTATGCATTTATCTGGATGCTATTAAGTGTTTTTATCATCGTGGGTAGGGGCAGCATGACCATGAATAAGCAACAATCAATTATCTGTCAACAGCATTAATTTTAAACTTTAAGTTTTAAACTATACAAAAAATGTTATGGCATCTTGATATACATTTAAAAATTAAAGAGGAATAAAATTTGAGCATTCTGGAATTTTCATTACTAATTTGGATTGGCTCATTTAGCGCAGGCTTAGTAGGAGCGCTAACTGGGTTAGGTGGTGGAGTAGTAATTGTTCCCTTATTAACTTCGGTGTTTGGCGTTGATATTCGATATGCCGTTGGTGCTTCATTGGTATCTGTAATTGCTACTTCTTTAGGTGCAGCATCTATTTATATTAAACAAGGCTATACAAATTTGCGACTAGGAATGTTTTTAGAAGTAGCAACTACAATTGGCGCGATAGTCGGAGCGTTAATTGCTACTTTTGTATCAGTTAAAGCACTAACTATAGCGCTGGCGATCGTCCTCATGTATTCAGCGTACCTTTCACAACGACCCAGAATCGAAAATACGGAAGATGATGCAGCAGATCCCTTAGCAAGCTATCTGAAACTGAATAGTACTTACCCAACTCCTGAAGGGCTGGCATCTTATCAGGTTCATTCTATACCAACAGGGTTTGGACTAATGTTGATAGCTGGAGTGCTTTCTGGGTTGCTAGGTATTGGTTCTGGAGGATTCAAAGTGTTGGCAATGGATCAGGCCATGCGTCTACCGTTCAAAGTTTCTACCACCACTAGCAACTTTATGATTGGCGTGACAGCCGCAGCATCAGCAGGGGTTTACTTAGCACGGGGTTACATCGATCCAGGACTGTCAATGCCAGTGATGTTAGGAGTACTTCCTGGTGCTTTTTTGGGGGCAAGAATTCTTCAAGGCGCTAAAACGCAGATGTTGAGAATTATCTTCAGTATTGTGCTGGTAGTAATGGCTTTAAAGATGGTCTACAACAGTCTCATAGGGGGGCTGTAAAATGTATAAATTTATTTTATTTTTCGCTGGGACTCATCAACACAGTCAAAGAGTAAAGTGGCTACACTCATGATGCAGCAAGAAGATCCATCTGATATTGAACAGCTAGAACAACCTCCCAGCACTGTGGCACAGATGCTGGATGGCTGCGGGATTGATGCTGATGAAAACTTGATGAAAACGCCAACTGAGCTGCAATTGGCAAATTTGCTTAGTAATCTCTTGAAATATGGTGTTTTAATAGCTAGCGCTGTCGTCTTAGTAGGAGGCATACTGTACTTGATTCGCCACGGTGCTGAGCCTGCTGGTTATGGGGTTTTTCGAGGAGAACCATCTGAGTTTCGCTCTCCAGCAGGTGTGTTGAGTGCGGTTTTATTAGGTAGCCGTCGTGGCATTATTCAACTTGGACTGCTGCTACTAATTGCCACTCCAATTGTGCGCGTACTAATTTCCCTAGTAGCTTTCGTACTACGAAGAGAATTTATTTATGCGCTCGTCACCTTCCTAGTACTAGCTAGTCTGATTTATAGCCTTGTAGGAGCTTATTACTAAATTTAATCAGTATCCGAAACATGTTCGTGCTTTCAGTAACTTTGGTAATGCACAACATCTGTAAACTACCGATTCATTTTAGGAAAACTTGTTTCTAAGCGCTATCTACAAGAAGCAAAGATAAATGACACCTAATGTGAATTAGAAAAAAAGGTGGGAGAAGTAAGAAGATGAAAGTTACCAGCTTTTCAACTGTGACTTCCCCCATGACTAGCATAGACTTTGGAACGCTATTAACAACAATCTTTGTAGTGGTAGATGATTGGTGTCACAAGCAAGTAATGCTGTCAACATGGAATGGGATTCCCATATCTTATGACATCGTGCCTGCTAATACAGATGAGAGAATTGCTGCTGAAGGTGTTTTAGAAACGGTCAAGTATAGCGATATTTACGCAGATAAGGGATTTATTTCTGCTGATTGGCAACTAGCGATGTCTAGCGACAAGCCGCTACTCTTCGAGAACGACTTCGTCGAACGCGTCTACGCTCGTCGTACAGGTAATCGAATCTGGACACTCACCCGTGATAACCAGCATCTTCAACATTCTCATGCTTTGAAGCGCTTTATTAGTCGTGTTCGTCAGCGTGTGGAAGGTGGTTTTCACGAAATTTAAAACACTGGTCGTAATCCCGAACGCTTACTTAACAAAACTGTCGATGGCTTTTGCGTACACATTGCGGCCAAAATAGCATCTCACACACTACGTTTATTGCTTCGTCATCGTTTTGGTATTGATGTTCTCACTTTCCAGTCTCAACCTATTTAATTCACATTAGGCGTAATTTCGTATTCTAGATTTAGTTCGGAACCTATCAAATTCACTTTCCTAAACACCCAAAACAGCAAGATATTGTTGTGCGATCGCTTCTAAAGTAAACTGGTCAAGCCAAACTGGATCGACAAATTTAATGTCACCAGACAAAACTTTCAAAATGGCTTGTGCTATTGCTTCAATATCACCAACTTTAACCAACTCGCCATACTTACCGTTATCTAAAATTTCTGCTGGTCCACTGGGACAATTAGTAGAAACTACCGGAGTTCCCACTGCCATTGCTTCTACTAAAACATTACCAAAACCTTCCCAAGCGGAAGATAAAACAAATACAGCTGATGCAGCCATATAAGCATAGGGGTTATTAATAAATCCAGGCAGAGCAACTTTATCCTTTAAGCCTAACTCTTGAACTAGAGACAACAAATTTTGCTTCTCTTTGCCATTTCCCAAAATCATTAGCCGACAGGGTTGTTGGCGCTGCACTTTGTCAAAGGCGCGGATTAAGGTAGGAAAATCTTTTTGTGCCATTAACCTACCAACCCCAAGTATCACAGGTGGTTCTCCAGATGCAAACCAAGGGTGGTTGATAGGTTCTTTAGCCTTTTCTAACAAATCTGAACTAATAACAGGATTGTAAATAGTTTGGATGCGTTCCAAAGGCAAATGCGTGACATTGGCCAAGTCTTGCGCTACCCCTTGAGAAACTGCAATAATCGCATCCGCCCAGGGGTAAAATAGCCGTGCAGCAATAGGACTCAGATGTGCTGTCAATTGGGGCAAATTTTTCGCTTCTACAGAAAGCGTATTGTGTTCCGACACAACAACTCGCGTGGAAACTCCAGCAAGTTGCTTTGCCCATAATGCAATTTCGCAGGGATAGTGCAGTGCAGTTAAGAGGACAACAGGTTGTTCTTGTCGCAAATAACGCACCAACTTGGGTAGGCTCATTGGTAACTTAGGAGCGTTCAAATCGACAATTCGCACATTTGGCGATACCAGAGAAGTGTAAGTCGCATCTATCCCAGTTAGCACCAAATCGACATTGTATTGCTGTTGAACGAAACAGTTCACTAAATTAACCATCAACCGTTCGGCTCCTCCATTAGCAAGACTGCGAAGGAAGACAGCAATTTGGGGTCTAGAGTTTGTCATAGTTGCGAGAAGTTAGGACGGAGGGACAGGGGAGTCAGTGCGTTGCGGAGGTTCCCTCCGTTGTAGCAACTGGCGTGAGCAGGGAAGTAAGTGAACAATTACAGCGGATTTCAAGTTAGTGAAATAAATAACCTAGCTTTCAAAGCCAGGTAAAAAGCGTGTTTTATTCCTGAAACCTGAATTTGGCTGTATTATTCTCCCTCATTACCTTCATTTCTCTATTACAAGTGATGGAACAAATTCGGAGTTGACTCCCTAGGTCGAACGCTGCTCAGTAAAACTCTCTTATAAGACGCTATTTCAGAAATGAAAAAGAACTCATAAAGCGTCCAATTCTACCTTGAAACTCACAGGCTTTGCTAATATCTGTAGCGAATTTGTTGCGGTAGCGTGAATAGTAAAAAATCAGTTTATAAGCATCTGAAATTATATAAAAAGGAGTTAATAAAGGCATGAAAGGACGTTGCCAAGGGTAGAGTCGAGTTAGTCGAAAAGTATAGTTTGCAAGTCCAAAACCGCGAGAGAGTTTCAAAAGATAATCTCTTTCTAATCGCCTAGGTTCAATGTGGTGATATATTTTCATTTGGGGATTGTGCCAGATTTCCCAACGACTATTTTGAATATGATAGAGTGCTTCAGTGTCTTCACCACATCCAGCCATTTTGTTTTTGTTCTCATCTCGACCATGACGTGACAATTTAGGTGGAACGTACTCCAGCCAAGCTTGTTTTCTAACTACGCATCCAGCACCCGCCGGAACTTTTCGAGGTTTGGCATCTCTTGCATAACAAAAGGAACTTTCCCCAGGATTATTCACTGCTAAAAGACTATTAATTTGTTTAAAATAAGAAGGAATTGGTGTATCTAGCTTGGGATAAATAATACTGCCATAAGTACCGATTTGAGAATTTTGGCGACCGAATATATAAGCCTCATATACCCAATTTTCCACAGGTAGATTGTCATCATCCAAGAAGCCAATGAAATTGCTTTTAGCACTTTCAATAGCTTTCTGACGGGCGGCTGCTAATCCTTGTACAGGTTCAAATACACATCGCAACTGACAATCTAAACGCCAGTTTTGAGCATATTTAGAGACAATCTCTACTGTGTTATCTGTGCTATTATTATCGACAACTATTACCTCCCATTTAATACCTTCTAGATCAACTTGTTTATATAGACATTCGAGAACTTCTGGAATGCGTTTAGCCCCGTTATAGGTACAAATGGCAACGGTAAAGTCCATATGATGAATATTCATCTTTTCAACAGTTTTCTGCCCAAGGCAACACCTCACCTTGAATTGTGCCAGATTGTGTATCGCGATGTCTAACGACAAGCCCTACGCGTCTACGCCTAATTCTCAATCGTATTTCTAACTTTACCGAATGTGTTTCTTGAGAGCCTCCAACTAGCGGCTTTGCAGCCAGCAAAATATGAAAGAAACACAAGCATTGAGAATTGGTCAGAGATAAATCTTATACTCAAAATGTACTCTGACAGTTAAGACCGTTTTATCAGTGGTGCA